>DNCG01000049.1 GCA_003491635.1 Actinomycetota bacterium | reverse complement strand
GTGCCGCTCTTGTCTATATTGGGAGTACCCGTGTAAGTCCGAATCCGGTAGGGGTCCCTCGTCGGATGGGACCATTTTGAAGGAGGAGTGGTTTTCCACAACGCTTCTCCAATGGGGAGAGTGCGGCAAGCTTTTTTATCAAGGGGATCGGGTACTGGCCTACGCTCAGTATTCCCCAGCTCTTTATCTCCCTCGAACGATGTATTTCCGCACCAGTCCCCCCAGCGCGGACGCGGTCTTTCTTTCCTGTCTCTTCGTCGTGCCGGAGGTTAGGGGAGGAGGATTGGGCGGGGTGCTCCTCCGAGCGATAGAGAGGGATCTCTACAAGAGGAAATTCAAGGCCATCGAAACCCTCGCCAGTAAATTTCCGGGCGAGAAGCCACCCGGTCCCATCGAGTTTTACCTGAGAAACGGTTTCTATATTTTGAGGGACGATGAGGAGTTCCCTCTCTTAAGACTCGATTTCAAATCCCTGGTCTTTTGGCAGGAGAATCTGGAGGCGGCGCTGGAGAGTCTTAAGGTTCCCGCAAAGGCGGACATCCCCGTGCCCTCGTGAGATCGGGCTAGTGCCGTTACAAATATTTCTTGTGTCACTTCTTTCATCCTAAATTTGTAACGGCACTAGAGAGCCTTCTCCGTGGTTAGTTGGACTGCTTTCTTTATCTCCATCCTCAGGCGATCCGGCAACCCCGGGACCTCGGGATCCAAGAAACCCTTGATAATCAAACCGGTGGCTTCTTCCTCGTTCGGGCCTCGAGACATGAGATAGTAGAGTTGCTCTTCCTCGATCTTGCCCACCGTGGCTTCATGAGAGAGGTCGGTTCCTTCAACTCTTCCCTCCAGCTCGGGGATGCTATGAATGACGGCTTTTTCCGAAAGGAGCAGTCCCCGGCAGTCCAGGTGGGCCTTCGTTTCCGGCATCTCGCCGACGAGATGACCTCTGGCGATTATTCGGGAGGAGCCCTCCCCGATAGCGCGAGTGGTGATCTCGGCCCGGGATCCCTTGGCCTTGAGGATGGCTCGACTGCCTACATCAAGGAGGGAGCCGCTCATTCCGTGGAGCAGGGTGTGAAACCTCGCCGTGCTTTTCTCCCCGACACAGTGAGCCACCGGGTACATTTGGAGGGTTTTGGCGGGCCTGAAACAGATATAGGTGCTGAGGAATGTCCCACCCTTCTCGATCATGGCTCCGGTTCTTGGTCTGACCTCGAAATCTCTTCCCCATCCGTGGATCATGGTGAAGGTCAGGGTTGCCCCCTCTTTGATATAAAATTCGGAGACCCCGATGTGCAATCCTGAATCGACGGATGGGTGGGTGGTACAGCCGGTAATTATGTGCAACTCCGAGTCTTCCTCGGCGATGATTATGTTGTGGGGGCATTGGATGCTACCCTGGGTGCCCATGAATAGGCAGGCCTGGACGGGGAAGATTGATCTTGCTCCCGGTTTGCTCCTTATGAAGTAACCATGGTGCTGGTTGGTTTCGGCAAACGCCGTATATTTGTCCATGTCCACCGGGACGACTTTCCACCAGTAATCGCTTAACCAGTCGTATTTTTTCAGGGCTTCGCTGGTGCTGCATACCTCCACCTCTGGGGTCTCCTTACGAGCGCAAGCTAGGACGACCGATTGGTCGTACTGAAAAAAGCTACCCGAACGCTCCCTTTCCTGAGGACTTATCCCCACCGCCGCGGCGCTTTCCTTTACTTCTTCGGACAGCTCCGTGAGACTGGAGAGCACCTCCCGCTCGGGGGTGCTCGATTTAAATTTCTGAATATCGATGTCGGGACCCAACTTGGCGGGCTTGTCCTTGACCTCCCACGCCAGCTTAGCCAGTTCCTTTCTCCACTTGGGAATCTTGCTCATATGTTTTTTCCTTCTCCACCAGGCTCTTCATGTCAGGCGGGCACACACCGAGGTATTCGCAGTAGCCCTTCTCCTCGATTTTGGAAAAGATCTCGTAGGGATCACCGGTGACGATAACTCTCCCGTGACACATCACCGAGGCCTTATCCGGTCTAATGTAGGGCAGGATGTGTCTATAGTGGGTGATCACCAGGGCGGCGCAGTTATTCTCTCTGATATAATCCCCGAGGTCGAGCCCGAGGGTCTTGAGGGAGTCGATGTCCACCCCGGAATCGGGTTCGTCCAGGATCATCAACCTTGGGCGTGCTGCGAAGATCTGAGCTAACTCCGAACGTTTTTTCTCTCCCCCGGAGAAGCCGACGTTGACATCGCGAGAAAAGAAGGTGGCTGGATCGAGACCCACCTTCTCCAGCAGGGGAGTGGCGATGGTCTCCTTTTCCTCCTTTAGTGGGTCCCAGGGATCCTGACCCCCGGCGATCCGTATCAGATCTCTTAGTTTCACTCCTCTTATTTCGGGGGGTGTTTGAAAGGCGACGAAGAGACCCAATGCGACCCGCTCGTGGATCGGTTTTTCATTAAAATTGATGCCGTTAAAGGCGATTTTCCCTTGAGTTATCTTATAACCAGGATAGCCGAGAAGGGTCATGATAAGGGTAGTTTTGCCCGAGGCATTCGGCCCCATCACGACGTGAACCTCGCCCTTTTCGATTGCCAGGTCGACTCCCCTTAGTATCTCCTTGTCGCCGACTTTTACGTGCAGGTCCTTTACTTCCAGAAGACTCAAGTTTCCCTCCTCTACGAACTAGACCTGCTATACTTATACTCTTTCTTTCGAGGAGATGCAACACCGAGGGTCGGCTTTTATGTTATGATTTTAGGTATCTTTTTGCGGGAGCGAGCATGTATAAGGGACGTAATCCGATGGTAATGGTGGTTTTGCTCCTGGCGGCCCAGCTTGTTCTGTGCTGCCTGCCCCTTCCCATTCCGGTCGAGGTCAGTGGGCGGAGGGTGGATGTGGATAGTGATGCCACGGTGGGTGAGGCTCTGTTGGCGGCGGGCATCGAGCTTCGCTGGGGGAATTTGCTCGATGTGGAGGGACGTTTATTAAAGGAGGGAGGAGGTGGCCCCCCTCTGGTTCTCCTAAATGGGCATTCTGCCCTTTTGTCGGAGAAGGTGAAGCCGTACGATAAAGTTTCGGTGCGGAATGGCCTGGATGTGAGAGAGACGCTGGGGGAGCGAGCCGAGACCATTTATCCTCCACCACCGCAGCTTGTCGGGAAGGGAGCCTTTATCAGCAGTAAGATATGGGAGGAGAACGGATTGAAGATGAGGATCATTGGCAGCGTGAGCCGTGAAATTGTCGGCGAGCGGATTTTAAAGCAACCAATGCCGACGGTTCTCGAAAAGGCGGACAGGTTCTTGGATGGAGCGGTTGCGTTGACCTTTGACGATGGTCCCGATCCACGGTATACGCCCCTTATTCTCTCCATATTACGGGAGAAGGGGGTGCCCGCCACTTTTTTTGTCATCGGAAGGGAGGCTGAAAGACATCCCCACATCCTTCGGGAGATCGCGGCCTCCAGCTGCGAGATCGGTAACCATTCATATTCTCATAATTATCTTGGGGGCAATTCCTATGATCGGATAGCCGAGGAGCTGGATAGGACTCAGCAAGTTGTTCTCCAGGCCACTGGCGAGCGTTGCCGGTGGTTTCGTCCCCCCGGGGGAGATAGTAGTCCTTACCTGTTTCAGGTTGCCCTTCAAAGGGGATACAGAATTGCCCTCTGGAATGTGGACCCCTGGGATTGGAAGAGGCCCAAACCGAGATCTATTTGGCGGCGAATTTTGACCCAGATGAGGCCCGGAGCGGTCGTCGTCATGCACGATGGCGGAGGGGAGAGAGACGGAACCCTCCAAGCGCTGCCCACCATCATCGATGAGCTTCGGGTCAGGGGCTATAGATTCGTTACCCTCGATGAGCTTTATGAGAGCCCCAAACAAACCAGCAACTAGTGGTCAGAGGCCAGGGGTTAGGGATGAAGATCGGGGGCGGATACAAACGCTTGATGGATTGCGATGTCCCCGTTTTTATTTTCTAAC
>DNCG01000072.1 GCA_003491635.1 Actinomycetota bacterium | reverse complement strand
GCTATCTCTTGCCTCTACCTTCCCTTACCGCCCTTTTTTCTAAATTTGTGCGAGCTGCCCCAATAGGCATCATATGCAGCAAAGTACCTATCTATACTCTCTTTTGCTAAATCGGGTTTCCTCATAGAGGTTTTGGACTGATAGCCAAGTTCTTTTGCTTTTTCATAATAAGCTTTCACTGCTTGTTTCTCGCTTTTCCAGGAACCCACAATAGCTTCGTTCAATA
The DNA here is from genome assembly GCA_003491635.1 of Actinomycetota bacterium. GTDB lineage: Bacteria > Actinomycetota > Aquicultoria > Subteraquimicrobiales > UBA9087 > UBA9087. Next base: position 6,468 of record DNCG01000072.1, on the reverse strand, counting down.
TCAAATAGTATTGCCCGTCTTTAGGCACATTTTCTGTATTTTTCTCTAACGAAAGTCCAATGGACTCGATGGAATACTTTAAAGAAATTTTATTTCACCCGCCTACCTGCGCTCGCAAAGAGAAATATCAAAGAGCATATTTTGTTGTTGAAGCAACTGCGTGATCCTTTTTTTGGCCAAGTCCACGTACTTTTCTGAAACATCGTATCCAACGTAATGCCGTTTAGTTTTTAAAGCAGCGATGCAGGCCGTACCACTACCAACAAACGGATCAAGCACAACCTCATTTTCAAAAGTATAAAGCTGGATCAATCTGTAAGGTAATTCAATAGGAAAGGGTGCTGGATGCCCTACTTTTCTAGCAGGCTCAGCAGGAAAAGACCAAACGCTCTTCGTGTACTCTAAAAACTCTTCTTTTGAAATAGTGCTCTTTCTATTTTCTGCGCCTGAGGCGCACTTTCTGCTAAAAGTGGTTTTTGAAAAAATCAGGATATACTCGTGAATATCCCTTAATGTAGGATTGGCCGCAGAAAGCCAACTACCCCAGGCAGTAGAGGGGCTAGCACTAGAAGCCTTGTTCCAGATCACTTCGCCCCTCATTAGGAACCCAGCACCGAGCATATCTTCTATAATATAGCTGTGAAGTGGTATGTAGGGCTTCCTTCCCAGATTTGCAACATTAACACAAACTCGCCCTCCCGGCACCAGAACCCGATAAACTTCTTTAAATACCCGCCTTAAGAGCTCTCGATATTCCTGTAAAGACAGGTTTTCATCATATTCTTTGCCCACATTATAAGGCGGCGAGGTGACCATCAAGTGGACACTGCTATCGGGAAGTTCATCCATTTTTTCACTGCTCTTACAGAAAATTTTATCCAAATTGGCTTTATCGATAGGATTTTCAACGTACTTAACATTGTTTTTGGAATTAAGCCCTTCGTAGAGCTTGCTACTGTAAAATTTGGAAGAATCATGGTTAATTCTGCCAGGTACACCAAAGGCGCTTGTTTCCGTGCCTTTTTTACTTTTTGCTTTCTTTTGTTGGTAACTTTCCATCTTCACTCCTGACAGATAAGGTTTAAAAATTTCTGGGCCTTCTTTTCATATGTATCTTCTCTAGCAGCAATCTCAATAATTTGCCCCAGTTCTTCCTTGGTTTGCATGCCCGAGAAATATTCTCTCTCTCCTTTTAAAAGCTCAAGTGCCTCTTGCCGCAACTCCGAGGTATCATCAAACCGGATAAATCCCTTAAGGGGCGTGCCTTTGATGTTTTCCTTATCGCCATCCAGTGGCTTTGGGTTAACAGACCAAAAACCCTGAATTACTCCACAGCGCTTTAGATGATCTACCTTCTTGTAGTACATATTTGTAATTGGTGTATTCCCCAAAATGATAATCGGAATTCTCGATGCCTCATAACCGGAGACCCTAACATTTATGCCTTTCCCTATCGCTTTGAGCATCGTATCTGACCGCAGCAAGCCTGGATTGCCCTGATGGGTTTTGTAATCACCAATACAGTCTACGTTATATTTACCACCATCAACTCGAAGTTCCCAATTCCAAACAATAGACATCTTAACCTCTATTATGAGCAATATGCTGTGGGACTTTTGGATCTTATCTTTGGTTTTACATATCGCCACATCGGCATCTGATTGTCTCGTCAAACCAATTTCTTCGCAGATAACACCACAAACAGAATAGCCACCAATCTCTTTGGCGAATGCCTCAAAGAGATCGCCACCCCACTTTTCTGTATAGGAACCTATTAGCGTATTTCTACCTGAAGAGTAGTCTTTGTCCCATCATAACCCTTGGGCCAGTAAGCATAATATCTCCCATCTTTTGTTACATAAAAAAGCTGCTCTGGAGTGGCAAACTCTAAAGCCTTGATAAAAAAATCTTCTTCTTGTTGCTTGCTCCACAACAACCCCACTATGTTCTCCCACTTTCTAGGCTCGTTAATCTAAGCATATTTTTGCTAGTCTCACTTTCCTATTTCATTATGCCGGAGCGACAAAAACATTACAAACTACAAGCATTATACAAACAAATGTTCGATTTTTCAAGGAAATTTTGTAGAATATCGGTTATCTATACATGACAAGCGTTTTGCATCTGCCTCACTCGTATTTTGTCACTTTAAACCTCAAACTTCATCCATAAAATTCAACAAAATGCTCTTTTGCCCTCCATTTAGTCGGGAGCATAGGAGCATAGTTAGTTGCCAGTCGCCAGTCTCCAGCCGTCAGTCTCCAGGAAAAGCAAAAACAAAAAAGCTCTTTGTTAGATTTTGGGTTTTTAAACATCCCGTGGGTCGGACAAAGCGAAACTTGAGGCCGCCCCGACGAAGCGAGCGGAAGGCTGGAAAGCGAACGAAGTGAGCGCCCGAGAATCTGTCTGAGCGTAAGCGAGTTATTCTCGGCCCGCCCGAAGCGAGTGGAGTCGCGGATTCGGCCGAGCGTGGAGCGTGTCCAACCCACAAAAAATAATTTCTGAGCCTCAGAGTAACCCACAAAAAAAGAAATTTTGGGCAAGCAAGAAAATGAAGGACGCCAACTTCCCTGATTAAAAACACCGAAAACAAAGATGAGAGCAAATAGAGCAATAGAAAATAGACCGCAATCGAGTTTTTAAATCAACTCTCCATTGATTCATTACTCGATTGCTCTGCCCCGCCGACGGCGAGGCTGGGGCGCTCCCCCACTAACCAGTTACCAGGCACCAAGAACAACTATCCTCTTTTACTCGCCTCATGGTGGCCATTGTTCCAATTGAGTCTGGGAGCATCCCTCCAAAGCCTTTCCAGTTGGTAAAACTCCCTTTCCTCGGTTAGGAAAACGTGGACAACCACATCACCGTAGTCCAGCAAAACCCAACGAGCCTCGCGCTCTCCCTCCATTCCCAGGGGCCTAATCCCTTCTTTATCCAGTTCCTCCTGGATCGTTTCGGAGATCGTTTTCACCTGTCGCTCGGTCTTACCGCTGCAAATTACGAAATAATCGGTTATAATGAGCAGCTTGCCTATATCCAGAACGGTGATATCCTCGGCCTTCTTGTTGTCCGCCAATTGAGCTATCAGCTTGGCCAACTCCCTCGATCCCAGAAACATCCCCCCTAAAATGTCACTGCTCCGTCTCACCCTGGCCAGCGGGCCGATAATCTTTCCCCACAACGACGGCTATATCCGCCAGATCCTGAGAAAAGCTCTTGCTCAAAATAACTCCCACGCCCAGCAAATCCTTTATCTTAAAGGCCGTGCTCTTATGGTGCTCGTTATAGACCAGTATCTGGGTTTTTGCGTAGTTGAAATTATCGGCATTCTTCGTGTCTATCACCTTGTAGTTACCCTCGATCAACTTCTGTGCCACCTCGCCAGCCACACCGGGCAGACCGCATCCGTTGAGGACAACCACTCTGACTTGTTGATCCTCCCCCCTCTTTACTCCCCAAAAGAGACTCACCAGATGATCTACCTCGTCCTTTTTGGGTTCATAGTAGGTCTCTCTGCCCACGGTGATGGGCTTGACGGGAAGGGGGATCACATGCCGGTTCAAGCTGTCCACCCGAGCGATTTCCCCCCTGAGTTCGGAGCGACGGCTCGGGCTGAGGCTGGTCTTGGTAGCCTTGTCGAAAAAGTTTTCCAGAGCAACGTTACTTACAATCCTCTCAAAATCGAAGTAGTCCAACTGAAGATAGTAGTCTATCGGCACTCCCATGAAGTTCTTCACCGTGGCCAAGGTGGTGGGTATCCCCGACTCCAGAACCTCGCAAATCCTCTCAAAACCCCGACCGGGTATCTGCACCAGTGTGTCCTCGTGAAAAACGACTCCACCGATCTTTTTGGCCTCGGAGTCGTAGACCATTAACAACAGGCCACTCGCCAGCTCGCCATCCCTATTCTCCCGGGCTCCTATCACCAGGATGGTTGTCTTGACTTTCTTCGGCTCTTCCTTCGGTCCCGAGACACGAGTAACTTCAGGCTTTTGTCTTTTGAGAACACGAGCCAGAAAATCCTGACCGCCAAACCAGAAGATGCTACCGAGGGCGAGCAAGACAACGAGAAGCAAGGCAGACAAAATCGGCAGGAAAAGTTTGAGCCGTTTCCTCCGGAGTTGGCGTCTTTCAAGTCTCTTTTGGGTTCTGTACCCGACAACGATCGGTGATCTCTTCCTGCTTCTGTGATCTCTCATGACCTCAAGTTCTCACCGCTCCTGTCCCCGGATGGTTCACCACGAGTGGAAGATACTGCTTTGGCGGGGTGATAAAAGCCGCGTTTATAAATATAATTGGCGACCCCTTCCGGAACAAGATACTTTATGGGCCTTCCCTCGCGAATCCGACGGCGGATATCCGTGGAGGAAATGGCCAGAGCCGGTATCTCCATGAAATAGACCTCCGGCTTCTTTTTCCCCGGCTCGGTGTTCTCGGGTAAAAGATGGAGCTTTTTGAACTTTTCCAGACAATAACCCGGACGAGTGGCGGCGATGAACTTGCACATATCGTACAATCTCTCCGCGTCTTTCCAGGTTAAGATCTCCAAAATGGCATCGGCACCGGTGATGAAAAATATCTCCGTGGACTCCCCGTAAATCTTCTTCAATTCCCGAACGCTATCGATGGCATAAGAGAGGCCCTTCCTCTCTATCTCCATCCGGGAAACGGAAAAATCGGGATTGGAGGCGGTGGCTATCACGGTCATCAGGTAGCGTTCCTCGGGGGGAAGTATCTCCCCGTCCTTCTTGTGTGGAGGATGTCCCGAAGGCATGAAAATGACCTTATCGAGATGAAATTGCACCAGAGCTTCCTGGGCGGTAACCAGATGACCATAGTGAATGGGGTTGAATGTCCCACCCATTATTCCCAGTCTCAACGGTCTATCCGTCTTCCGCCCCGAATCACCCTGACTCAACCTTGAGCTCCTTCGGCGCCAGCTTTCTCAGTCTCTCAATCAACTCCTCATCCCCGCGCCTGACCTTTTGAGAATGACAGTTTCTGGGAAGTCTTCCCAATAAACAGAAGGTCTTACTGGTGGAAAGGTATTTGCAGCCCTCGCACTTCTCCTTCATCGGACTTCCTCACTCCCTCACCTGCCCGCTTCCATATACAACATATTTCGTAGAGGTCAGAGACTCCAAGGCCATGGGGCCTCTGGCATGTAACTTTTGAGTGCTTATTCCTATTTCTGCACCGAGGCCAAATTGTCCTCCATCAGTGAAGCGAGTTGAGGCGTTAACGTAGACCGCCGCCGCATCTACTTCCCCGGTAAATCTCCCCGCGGCGGAGTAATCCTCAGTCACAATGGCTTCCGAATGCTTAGTGCCATATTTTTGAATGTGGGCGATGGCCTCCTCCAGGGAGTTGACCACCTTTACAGCAAGTTTCAAATCCAGATACTCCGTGTGCCAGTCTTCTTCGGTTGCCTCCTCGATCTCGGGACAGAGGGATTTGGTTGTGGGGCAGCCATATATGGTGACCCCTTTTTCCGTCAGGACATGGACGGCCCTGGGCAGAAAATCCCGGACCACATCACGGTGTATAAGCAACGTCTCGGCGGCATTGCAAACGCCGGGGCGCTGGCATTTGGCATTCTCGATTATCTTTTCCGCCATCGCCAGATCGGCCGCCGCATCTACATAGACATGACAGTTACCCACCCCCGTCTCGATCACGGGAACAGTGGAATTCTGAATAACCGTTTGAATCAAGGAGGCACCACCACGGGGAATCAAGACATCCACATATTCATGCATCCTCATCAGCTCGTTGGCCGCCTTCCGACTGGGATCGGGAATGGACTGAATTGAATGTTGAGGCAAGCCAACCCGAACGACTCCCCCGGATATCACTTTGGTCAGCGCTAGATTGGAATTTAGGGCCACGGAGCTTCCTCTGAGAACAACAGCATTACCAGTCTTTATGCACAAGCCAGCCGCATCCACCGTCACATTGGGTCTGGCCTCGTAGATCATTCCCACCACGCCCAGCGGAACCCTCACCTGGGTTATCAAAAGGCCGTTGGAGGTCCTCCAGCCCTTGACTACCTCCCCCACGGGATCACGAAGGAGAGCCACATTACGCAGATCCCTGGCCATCTCTTCAATCCGGGAGGGATTGAGCATCAATCTATCCATCAAAGCCGCCGAAATCTTCCTCCGCCTGCCCTCTTCGAGATCCTCCCGATTGGCCTCAATGATCGCTTCACTCTCGGCGATGAGGGCATCCGACATGGCAAGAAGAGCTTTGTTTTTAATCTCCGTCGAGACCCTAGCGAGTTCGATCGAGGCCTCTCTCGCTCTCTTGCAGATCTCCAAAACCTCACTCATTCGTTGACCTCCCTCCTCAGTCGGGAGTGGGGAGTGAGCAGAAAGAAGAAATTCAAAGCACTAAGCACCAAATTCCAAACAAGCCGTGAAGTTATGAATACTTCACGACAAGCACAAAATTCAAAATACAGAATTC
>DNCG01000066.1 GCA_003491635.1 Actinomycetota bacterium | reverse complement strand
GTCATTGGTGCTTATTTAGGATTTAGATATTGGGATTTAGAATTTAAATTTAAGGCCGTTTTTGGTAAAAGAGCGGCTCAGCATTTGCGCCTAGCCTATACTCCCTCTTTTAATCTTTTGAGGTCCTGGATCACCCGATCGGGTACATTCACCGAGCCGATGAGCAAACCTCGGCTGGATTTGAGACCATGACAATCGGAGCCGCCGGTGACCATTAGCCCGTGGCGCTCTGCCAATCTTTCGTAGCGCTTCGTTTGTTTGGGCGTATGGGTGTGATAGTAGGCCTCTAATCCCTGAAGCCCATATCGGATGAACTCGGAAATCTGTTCGTCTACGAGGGAGTAACCGGGGTGGGCGAGGATGGCTATTCCCCCGGCTTTTCTGACGATGGCGATTATGTCCTCGGGGGTGTAGATGTATTTTTCCACGTAGCAGGGGGCATGACGCCCAATGTAGCGACTGAAGACCTCTTCGATGCCATCTATTAAACCCTGTTTGACCAGAACTCGAGCGATGTGAGCACGACCAACCGCTCCCTCTCCAGCCTCTTTCAGGACGTCCCGCAGGGCGATCTCCAGTCCCGCCTCTCGTAGTCTTTGAACCATTTTTACTGCTCGTTCATAACGGGCCTGGCGAAGCTTCTCCAGGTGTTTACGGAACCACTCCTGCTTAAAGTCGATAAAATATCCCAGAAAATGAATGTCCCGACCTTGCAGGTCGGAACTCAATTCGACGGCGGGGATAACCTCAATACCCAGCCGCTCCCCTTCTTTGAGGGCGGGCCCGACGCCCTCGACGCTATCGTGGTCGGTGATGGCGATGGCGGAGAGGCCCAACTTTGCTGCTAGTCTGATTATTTCTTCCGGGTCGAGGGTTCCGTCCGAAGCAGTGCTGTGAATGTGCAGGTCGATGGCCATATAAAACCTTTCAAAAAATAAGAGCACTCTAAGAGTGCTTGGGGTTATCTATCGGGGTTCGACGATGAGCCTGATGCCCGTTCTTTCCTCGCCGTTGATTATGATATCTGTAAAAGCCGGGATGACGATTAAGTCAAGTCCGCTGGGGGCGACGAAGCCCCGGGCGATGGCGATTGCCTTTATTGCCTGGTTGAGAGCACCGGCGCCGATCACCTGAAGTTCCGCCCCTCCCTTCTCTCTTAAAACCCCTGCCAGAGCACCTGCCACCGAATTTGGGTTTGACTTGGATGAGACCTTGAGTACCTCCATAGCTACTCCTCTCAAAGTGCGAAAATGCTACGTGTTGTTTTATATTCGTTAAAGAGTGCTTTTATCCTTCTCTATCGTCAAATTCGCGGCTCTAGATTATATCTCCTCCTCCCTTTCTAAATCCAGGTCGATCTTGATTCGATTTCTTCCCCGCTGTATCTTTGGTTTTCCTTGAAGCTTGAGAAAGTATTTCTTTCCCACCTCATCGAAGTTTTTCACGATGTTCTGAGAGAGGATTTCCAGATCTTCATCCTGGATGAATTTGGAGAGGTTTTCTTTCCCGCTCGAACGGGAAACTTCTTTCTCTTTCCCGTTCAACCAATGTTCGAGGTTCTCGCCAAACTCTGCAAAGATACGAGGGAGGGGCTTTATTTCTCGATTCATGATTCGGTGGGCGTTGCGCTCGGATATCTCCAGCTCAAAATACTTTTTAGCCATTTCAGGGAGGATTTTGGCTTGCGAGACACAACCGATGCACCGCCAGAGTTTGAGATCGGTCTGTTCCAGGACGTCGGAGAAGTTGCCGTTGGGGTGAGACTTATTGAGAGTGAGCATCGTTGAGAGGATCTCCGCTGGGGAGCCCAGATATATTTCCATCTGGGGATGGTCTATATTGAACTCTACTAATATCCTCACGATATTGTGAGGACCCCTCAATATTTGAGGTTCCCCCTGGCGCCAACGAATTGTGGGAAAAGTTGATTGGTCTTTGCGTTCGCCGAGGATGGCCGTATTTGCTTCGATCTTGAATACACTGCCCTTACCTGGAAAAGATGAAACCACCCAAGCTTTGTCGGCGGCAGATTTTACGGAAAAGAGGGCCATTCCTCGCCCATGCACGCCATACCTGTCAAGGACGACGGTGTCAAGCTTCGAGGTTACCCTGGGTTCGAATATCTTTTCATGAAGATTGGTGGGAATGCCACAACCATCGTCTATGACCACGATCTTACGGAGTTGGTCCTCTTTGTGTGAGGAAACGAAGGTCTTAGATGCTCCCGAATCGCGAGAGTTCCTCAGGAGTTCGACCACTATGTCTTCGACGGAGCGAATATCATGCTTGGCTTGCCTTCTTTCTGCCTCGCTGATCTTAAGGCGGACAAATCCATCGCCTAGGTTCTCCTCGATTTTGAGAAAGTGGTCGCCCGCTAGACTGGTGACGAAGTTCAGCAGGTTATCCGATTCCTTGGAGGACAATGTCCTCGCCTCCCGAGTCCGTGGAGTCGGAGAAGGTAAAAGGGGCGATGAATGTCGCCCCTTTTACTTAGCATATTCTACTGCCCGATTTTCTCGAATGACGGTTACCTTTATTTGCCCTGGGTATTCGAGCTCTTCTTCTATTTTTTTGGCAATGTCTCTAGCCAAAATGGCCGATTCCTCATCGTTGAGCTCCTCTGGTTTCACCATTATCCGAATTTCTCGACCGGCCTGCATGGCGTAGGATTTCTCCACGCCCTTATAGCTCTCGGCGATGGATTCCAACTTTTCCAGTCGCTTGATGTAGCTTTCTAGAGTTTCTCTTCTGGCGCCAGGTCGAGAGGCTGAAATTGCATCGGCGGCCTGTATCAGCACTGCCTCGATGGTTCTGGGCTCCACCTCCCCGTGGTGGGCCTCAATGGCATGACAAATCTGTGTTGACTCACGAAGTCGTTTTGCTAGATCCGCCCCAATTATTGCATGGGGGCCTTCCACTTCGTGGTCGATGGCTTTTCCGATATCGTGGAGGAGCCCAGCGCGTTTGGCCAGCTTTGCGTCCACGTTGAGTTCTGCGGCCATTACTCCGGCGAGGTGAGCTACCTCAAGAGAATGTTTGAGAACATTCTGACCGTAGCTGGAGCGGAACTTTAATTGGCCCATTACTCGAACAAGCCCAGGATGCAGGTTATGGATTCCAATCTCGAAAGCGGCTTGTTCCCCGACCTCCCTGATTTCGGTTTCGACCTCGCCTTTGGATTTCTCGTACATTTCCTCGATCCTGGCCGGGTGAATCCTTCCATCGGAGATGAGTTTCTCCAATGTCAACCTGGCGGTCTCCCGTCGAACGGGATCGAAACTGGAAAGGATCACGGCCTCCGGGGTATCGTCGATGATCAGATTGATCCCGGTCAGGTTCTCAAAGGCTCTAATGTTCCTTCCCTCTCGCCCGATTATTCTTCCCTTCATCTCATCATTGGGAAGGGGGACCACGGAAACGGTGGTCTCCGCCACGTGATCGGAGGCACATCTTTGAATGGCGAGCGAGATGATGTTCCGAGCCCGTTTCTCCCCCTCTTCTCTAGCTTGGCTTTCGATTTCTCGAACTAGTTTGGCTGCATCGTGCCGTACTTCTTCTTCGATCCTCTTTAAGAGCAGTTCCTTAGCCTCGGTAGCGGAAAGACCCGCCAGCTTTTCGAGCATTCTTTTTTGCTCAGTGTAAACCTCCTCCAGTTCGCTCTTGACCTTCTCCAGTTCGGCTTCCTTGGATTCCAGGGTCTTCTCTTGTTTCTCCAGAGCCAGGTTTTTGCTGTCGAGCAGTTCTTCTTTTTGAGAGAGCCTTTTTTCCATCCGCTGAATCTCGTTTCGCCACTCACGGCTCTCCCTTTCCGCCTCAGCTCGCATGGCGTGGATCTCGTCTTTGGCCTCGACGAGGGCTTCACGCTTGATTCTCTCCGTCTCCTTTTTGGCCTCTTCCAAAACCCTCCTGGCAGCCGCCTCGGCTGAGGTTATCTTCGCTTCGGCCAAGTATTTTCTGACGAAGAAACCAACGACGACCCCCATAGCAACAGCTGCTACTGCGATCAATAAGATTGATACGTTTATCTTAATCCCTCCTTTCGGGACTCAGCTGGTTTCTCAACTGAACAATAAAAAAACCGAGCAGAGCTCGGCAAAAATACTTTACTTAAAGGTGTTTGATGCGAGGAAATGGACTACTTCGTGATGCTCAACTATTCAATTTAAAATTCTCAGTTTTGCCCTGAATCTATATAAATCCAAAAACGAATTACTTTAAGAACTCACTTTAAGCAAAGCATTATTTGCCAACTTTGATGATATAATTATAGCACTCCTTATGTCAAATTCACTAACGCTCTGGTAGTAGCTCTCGACAAACTTCCTGAGCTGTTTCGGAAGAAAATCCTCGGCGAAGCAAAAATTGGATTAGGCGTCTCCGTTTAGTGGTAATGGCTAAATCTCTGTAGCTTGGCAACCTTTTTTTGGCCAATGTCAAGGCGATTTCCTTCTCCCGTTCTTCCGGATAACTCTCATCCAATTCCCGTTCGATCAGATCCTTTTCGATACCCTTGGAGATCAATTCCGCTCTGATTCGTCTCCGGCCGCAGCCCCGTAGTAAAACCCGGTTTTCCACCCAAATCTTGGCAAAGGAGGCGTCGTCGAGATAGTCCGACTTTTTGAGGCTCGAAAGCACTTTGTCGACCACCTTCTCCGAATAGCCTTTCCTGGTGAGCCTTTCCCTCATCTCCCGAATACTTCGGGCTCGATGAGAGAGCAACCTCAGAGCGTAATTTTTGGCTTCATCGAGCCCACCGGGGATTTTCTTATTGGGCATTTTTCTCCGGCTGGACGGTCTCCTCTTGTGCCTGAGCTGCGGGGGGTTTCTTTTCCGGGCCGACCTTGGCCTTAATCTTCTCCTCGATATCTGAGGTTATTTCCGGGTGCTCTTTGAGATACTGTTTGGCACCCTCTCTTCCCTGCCCGAGACGCTCTTCGTTATAGGTGTACCAGGCCCCGCTTTTGAGGGCGATGCCCTCGTTTACGGCCAGATCCAAGATGTCCCCTTCCTTGGAAATCCCTTTCCCATAAACGATATCGAACTCCGCTGTTTTAAAAGGGGGGGCAAGCTTATTCTTAACCACCCTGGCTCTAACTCGGTTTCCCACTATCTCGGTGCCCTGTTTCAGCGATTCGGTTCTGCGAATATCGATTCTGACCGTGGAATAGAATTTGAGTGCCCTCCCCCCGGGGGTAACTTCGGGGTTTCCGAACATTATTCCCACTTTCTCCCTCAGTTGGTTGATGAAGATGGTCGTGGTTCTTGACTTGCTGACCGAGCCGGCTAATTTACGAAGAGCTTGAGACATCAACCTGGCCTGGAGTCCCACATGAGCATCCCCCATCTCGCCTTCGATCTCAGCCCTGGGAACCAGGGCGGCGACGGAGTCGACCACGATTACATCCACCGCTCCACTTCGAACCAGCATCTCGGCAATCTCCAAGGCCTGCTCCCCGGTGTCCGGCTGGGAGACCATGAGGTTATCGACGTCCACACCCAGGTTCTTTGCGTAGACCGGGTCGAGGGCATGCTCAGCATCGATAAAAGCTGCTGCCCCACCTTTCTTCTGTGCCTCGGCAATTATTTGCAGGCCCAAGGTGGTTTTGCCGGAGGCCTCCGGCCCGAATATCTCAACCACCCTCCCTCGAGGAACGCCACCTATTCCCAGAGCGAGGTCGAGGGAGAGGGAACCGGTGGGAATAATGTCCAGATCCATCCTGGCCGGGTGCTCTCCCAATCTCATTATTGCTCCCTTGCCATATTTCCTCTCGATTTGCTCTTTTGCCATTTCCAAAGCCTTATCTCGTTCCAAGTCACTCCCTCCTTGCCCTCGTTCTCACCTTCGGCTTTTTACCATCATTTGAGAGCATCCTATCACGAACATTTGTTCGTGTCAACCCTTCAATGGAAAATATTTTATCGGTGTATAAACCGCCCCTTTGGGTGTCAACTGGCTTTGAATAAGGGCGATCATTTCTACCCTTATGGGGACGATCAATTCCGTCATATCAATGCGGGAAATTACTCCCTGGAGGTTTTGTGGAACCTTAAAGCGAGCCAGGGTGGTGTGGGAATGGAACTTCCTTTTTTCTCTCTCAAACCCCAGTGGCTCCAAGAACTTCTCCAGGCGGCCACTTAGCTTGCTCAACTCCTCACTTCCTTCGCCGACCCCAATCCAGAAGACTCTGGCTCTTTTATCCGAGGGAAAACCACCCAGACGATTTAATCTGAACGTAAAAGGAGTCCTCCTTTCCACTGCCTTTGAGAGCGCCGACTCAATCGAGAGTAACTGCTCTTCGGGGCAGCTTCCCAAGAACTTCAAGGTCAGGTGGATATTTTTCGGGGGAACCCATCTGGCGCCCTTTAACTCTTTTTTGGCCTCATTCTGGATGTAGGCCAGGGCCGATTGCAAATCGGATGGAATCTCGACTGCCACAAACAATCTCAGCAACCCGGAGTTTCACCCCCCTTTGATTCGAGTTCTTCCAACAGAAACAACCTGAGCGTGTTGAAGGCAAGTTGAGAGGCTCTGAACTTTACCATCTCCCTAGAATCCGAAAAGACAAATCTTTTGCAAACCCCTTTGCTTTCCGAGGAGAGGGCCACGAAAACCAGACCCACGGGTTTCTCCACGGTCCCTCCCGTGGGACCAGCTATCCCGGTTATGCTCAGTCCAATATCGGCGCCCGTTACCCGGCGAGCTCCATCGGACATAGCCAAAGATGCCTCCGGGCTAACCGCCTCCTGTTTCTGGAGGATCTCCTCTGGCACCATTAAAAGCCTTTGTTTCATTTCGTTGCTGTAGGCAACGATTCCTCCCAGAAAATATCTCGAGCTCCCCGGCACGTTGGTGATTCGATCTCCAAGCAGACCCCCTGTGCAGGACTCGGCTACCCCCAGCCTCAATCCACATTTCAGTAGGAGTTCCCCCACCACGCTCTCCAGGGTATCCTCATCGAAACCGTAGATGATGTTCCCCAGGCGAGCGGAGAGTTCATCCTTAATGGCGGTTAGCTTCTCTTCTGCCCTGGGCCCCGTGGCCGAGAGTCGCAGATGAACTTCCTCTGGATGCGCAAGTATTGTGACCGCCACACCCTCATGTTTAACTAGAATATCTTTGACTTTTTCTTCCAAGAACACTTCACCGATGCCGCAGGTCTTTATGGTTCTGGTCGGCACCATTCTTGAGGGTTTTTTTCCCTTCAGGAATGGGATGACATTTTCCTCCAACATCTTTTTCATCTCAAGCGGGACGCCGGGCAGAGCAAAGACGATTTTATCTTTAACCTCCACGATCATTCCGGGTGCCGTTCCCAGAGTGGGTTCGATGGGAATGGCGCCTTCCAGGATGTTAGCCTGGTGGAGGGCGGACTCTGGCATTGGTTTGCACATCTGGTCGAATTTCTTCTCTATAATCTTGGCTAGCCGAGGATCGAACCTCAAATCCTTGTCCAGAGCCTTGGATAGGCCCTCTCTGGTCAAGTCATCTACGGTTGGACCCAATCCCCCTGTAATTATCAGGATATCCGCTCCCTCAAGTAACCATTTCACGGCAATAGCTATCTTATTGATATCGTCGGGTACGCCGGTGAAAGAGCCACACTCATAGCCCATCCTGGTCAGGTATTGGGCAATGAAAGCTGAGTTGGTGTTCAGAGATAGTCCCGAAGTGAGTTCGGTGCCCACGGCAAGAATGGCACAGTTTGGTTTCATCTCCCTGCCCCCAGGAGGACATCCTTTGTCTTGATGAAGTACTCTATCCCCGATGCGACGGTCAACATCA
>DNCG01000019.1 GCA_003491635.1 Actinomycetota bacterium | reverse complement strand
TTCGGGGTGTTTTCGGAGGTCTTGCCTTTACCAAAATTAATTGTTTACCCATAGTTTTAAAAACGCAAAAGTTTACAATAGTTAATTTCGAATGACTAATAACGAAACAGGCTCCGAGCTCTAAGCTGACGGGTCAACTAATTTCCAATAACGAGTAACGAATGGCGACATCCGTCATCCGTCAACTAATTTGGAGCGGGCAACGGGACTTGAACCCGTGACCTTCAGCTTGGGAAGCTGACGTTCTACCAACTAAACTATGCCCGCCTAAAATTAGTTTATCACCCTACCGCTTATGATCCACAGTAATTATAGGGCAAGGGGCGGTCGATGTTAAGCCTCCGGCCCCGGGGTCTCCCCGCACAATCTCCTCCAACGCAGGATTCTTCCCAACGCAAAGAGGGCGAAACTGATAACGATCAAAAGAGAGGCCGCTCTGATCTTGCCACCTTCGATGGGATGAGGGATGGAGCGACCGCGCCCCACCACCCGCAGCTCATTGGCGTGGATGTCCATATCTCCACCGTGCTCGGGACAGGCCCTGTTGAATACGCCGGTCACCTCGACCACGTCCCCAACGTAGTTGTAGCCCCCGGTGACCTTGATGATCTTCGCATCGCTGGCCTTGCACCAGATGCTTTGACCGCTGTTATAGCCCGCCAGCTTTCGGGAACCCCCGCTGTAAGCATCGTCATTTGTGTTTATCCAGGCAAATTCGCCTCGGATCATCACATCCCCAACCACCTCACCTCGGAAGGTGACCACCTTGCCATCGTAAAATTGGCATTTCTCGACGAGCTCGGTGCTGGACACCACCTCCGCACCCGCCGGCCCCGAGCTCAAGAACAGCAAACAACAGAGCAGCCCGACGATGAACAGTGGGTAGATGAATCGTCGGGCGTCTCTATATTTGAGACCCACTTCTCGATTCTCGACTCTTAATCGCCCTTTCATCTTCCCCTCACCGCCGCCACGATGAATCCAACCAGGGCAAAAATGGCCATGAACTCGAGCCTCCCCATCCACATGGCCATTATGAAGGCGACCTTCATCAACGCCGGCATCATCGGAGAGACCACTCCACAGGAAAGGCCGGTGTTGCTCCCCGCCGAAACGGCGTCGAAGAGGGCTTGAACCGCCGGATAACCGTAATAGACGCCCAGCATGGTATTGATGGCGTGTACGCCGACGAAGGAAAGGACGATGAACATCGCCCCTCTGACGTGCCTCTCCTCCAGGATTATGTCCCTTATATGGTGGAATTTCTGGACGACGACCGCCGTCTCGGGGGAGACAATCCTTTTGATGTCCTGGAAAAGGGCCTTGAAAATTATACCAACCCTCAAACCCTTGAAGCCACCGGCGGTGGAGCAAGCGGAAGCCCCGATGGCCATGGCGATGGCGATGGCCAGCATGGCCAGGTCGCCCCACTGTCTGACGAGCTCCCTGGAGTAGATGGTCATAAAACCGGTGGTCGTGTGACCGGAGACCAGATGATAGAAACCCTTACGGAAAATGGCCATCAGATGGGGATAGGTTCCCAGCCTCATCAACCCCACCACAACCAGGGTGAAGGTCACCATGACGGTGATGAAAAAGGAGACGGTCTCGATGTTTCGATAGATCTCCCTCCGATTTCCGGTCCAGATGGCCCAGTGGAGAGCGAAATTGAATGAGCCAACGACGAAGATGATCATCGTCACCACCTCCAGAGGGAGGCTGTGATAGTAACCAATGTTGTAGGATTGAGGGGCGAAACCCCCGGTGCTCCAAGTTCCCATGAACACCCAAACCCCGTGGAGAAATCCCCTCACGAGCGGCATCCCTTCATGAACCGCAATCGCCCAAAGGACAAGGGACCCAGCCCCGAGATAAACCAAGCTAACCAGCCAGATGGCCCTGGCCGTCTGAATGACGTTGGGAAGAAGTTTTTCCTCCTTCCCCTCCCCCACATACATCTTGAAGGCGCCAGCCGTTCCCCTGATCAAGAAGGTAAGGGCGATGACGATTATCCCTTGTCCGCCAGCATAAGTAAGTAAATGTCGCCACGTGTTCAAAGAATATGAGATGTGATCCAGATCCTGAAGGAGATAGAGGCCCGTCGTCGTATAACCGCTCATGAGGTCGAAACAGGAGTCCAGATAACAGCCGAAGTGGCCGCTGAGGTAATGAGGTATCGCTCCCAGCATCATCGCCAGGAGCCAGGAAAAGGAGACCACCACCAGTCCTTGCATCCAGGTTAAATCACGGCGGGTGAAGCAGGCTATCTGAAGAAGTAATCCGACGGAGAAACAGGAAAGCATCCCGATGAGGAAGTCGAGAGCGGGGTTCCATTCCCTGAAAACGAGGGCCACCACCAAGGGAATGACCATCAGCAAACCCACGCCGAAGACGATTTTGCCGCCGTAGAATCCGATGACCTTGAAATCGGAAAGGCGGGGACGGGGAATCATCGGCACCAACTCGCGACCATGAGGGCAACGACGGCGGCCATCACCATAAGCACCAGGACGGCCAATACCTCGGTGGCCATACCCAGAGCGTAATCTCGATAGGGCCTAGTGAAATGTCTTCTCTCCAATCTCATATCGGTTAACCGATCAGCATGCGCTTTAGCTCTTCCTCTTCGCCCACCCCGGTCAGAGCGATGACCGAGTCGCCGGCTTCCAGGGTGGTGTCCCCACGGGGGAGGATGACCTTCTCTCCCCTGAGGACGGTGACGATGATGCAATCTCGAGGCAAACTCAACTCAGATATCCTCTTATGACAGACTTTACAACGCTCGGCGGGGAGTTCCACCTCGACCAGGGCTAACTTGCCCTTCTTGAGGGTATACAGGGTTATCACGTCTCCGATGGTCGCTTCCTCTTCGACCAGGTGAGAGATGATCGTCGTGCTGCTGATGGCATCGATGCCCATCTCGTGAAAGATATGCTCATTTTTGGGATCGTTCACCCTGGCGATGGTCCTGGGAACACCGAAGCTAACCTTCGCCAACTGGCAGGCAACCAGGTTATCATCGTCATCGCCGGTCACGGAGGTGAAGACATCGGCGTGGCCGGTTCCCGCCTCCGCCTGAGTGGGGACATCACAACCATCTCCGTGAACCACAAGGATTTCGGGAAGTTCGCTGGCTATCTCCCTGCAGGTCTGCTCATGTCTCTCGATGACGGCGACATCGTGACCCCTGCCTTTGAGGGTCCTGGCCAGAAATGTGCCAACCTTTCCACCCCCGTTAATGACGATGTACATCATTCCTCCTCAACCCATGAGCTTCTCGATCTTGGGGGAGGCCGATCTCCGGACGACACCCACCACGATATCGCCGGCGGCTAAAACAAATTCCTGGGGAGGGATGTTGCTCAAACCCTCCCTCACCACGGCCACCACCTTAAACTCGCCCGGTATCTCCACCTCGCTCACAAGCCTGCCATCCACAGCTTCCCCCATCTTGAACTCGATTATTTCAGTATCCATGCTTATGGAGACGTGGCGAACGTATCCTTTGACCATTTTGTCCAGTATCTTCTCCGCCACCAGGATCGTCCCGCACACGTAATCGAGGGCCAGCTTTTGATATGTTCTCTCCCGCTCGGGGTTGTAGAGCCTGGCCACCACCCGCGGGACATTGAAAATCTTCCTGGCAACCTCGGCTATCATCATGTTCGTGTTGTCGAGATCTGTCACGGCGGCCAGGGCATCCGCCCTCTCGACGCCGGCCTCCCTCAACACATCTTCATCGAATCCAGCACCCTGGACGGTCAAGCCATTGAAAGTGGAACCAAGCCGACGAAAAGCTCTGGGTTCCTTATCGATTATCACCACATCGTGGCCCTCGACTGCCAGAAACTCCGCCAATCGGGAGCCAACGCGGCCGCAACCGACCACAATGACGTACACCGCGGTCACCTCCAGACTATGCCCTAAAATGTATCCCTCTTGTATTCCGCTGTCAATGCTTCCCCAACATTCCCAAAAAGTGTAGAATTTAGGGAAGCTCGCTAACGAGGTGGGGCCATGGGGTTTATCCTGAGCAAAGTCGAAGGAAGGATAAAAACGGGGCTGGCGATCGCAGCAGCACTCGTACTCTCATTCTTCGTGACTAGATACGCCCTCACTCACATTCCCGATGAGGCCAGAAAGCTTCCCTACTTTGCTTTTTGTTCTTTCTCTCGCATGCTCGCAGCCTATATCCTCTCCCTCGCTTTCGCCTTAACATACGGATATGCAGCCGCCACCAGAAAATGGGCGGAAAAGGTACTTCTGCCCGCTCTCGATATCCTTCAGTCCGTCCCCGTCCTGGGATTCTTCCCCGTAGCCGTGGGATTCTTCATCCTTTTGCTCCGCGGGGAGAGGGTGGGGATAGAGCTTGCCTCGGTGTTTCTCATCTTCACCAGTCAGGCCTGGAATATGGCCTTCGGGGTGTATGAATCGATCATCACCATCCCCAAGGATATCCTGCGGGCAACGGCGGCCTATGGAACCAGGGACTGGCTTAAATTCAAGCGACTTTACTTCCCCGCTAGCCTCCCGAAGCTGGTCTACAACAGCATGATGTCCTGGGCGGGCGGATGGTATTTCTTGATGGCCTGCGAGATCATAGCCCTGGGGGCTCGGAGATTTACCCTCCCGGGATTGGGTAGTTTCCTTCTGGACGGCTCCGACAAGGGGAGGATAGACTTGATACTCCTAGGACTGGCCGTTCTCATCCTGATAATCGTAGCCCTTGATGCTCTCTTTTGGAGGCCCCTAACATTCTGGGCAAACAAGTTCACCTACCAGATGGCCCCCGCCGGCCAGACCACTCCTCAGAGCGTCTGGCTTTCGTGGATAAAGGACGGGCTCATTCTGTTGAGATTCGATAGGGGTTGGGTCGCTCTCCTGAGGTTGGTGGGAATCGTGAATCAGCCCATAAAGAACCTCATCGGGCGGGTGGAGAATTCGAGCGTGTGGTCTCGAATCAAACGGGTCTTGAGGGGTATCTCTCTCGCCATTCTGGCAGCCGGTGCTCTCTATGGTACCTACTGGGCCACCCAGGGAATAGTGAGGCTGTTTTCTAACCCCATACCCCCGGAGGCCAAGGCCATTCCCCTGAGTATTCTGGCTTCATTTCTCCGCTTGACGATGGCCTACGTTCTCTGTCTCGCTTGGACAGTGCCCACTGCCATCTTAATCGGTGAAAACGAGAGGATATCGAAGTTCTTGATGCCACTCATTCAGGTGACCGCCTCCATTCCGGCAACCGCCCTCTTCCCCCTCATCGTGGTGGTGGTCGTCCACCATCTCTGGGGAGGGATGAACCTCGCCTCCATCCTCCTAATCCTCACGGGCATGCAGTGGTACGTGCTCTTTAACCTCATCGCTGGAGTGAGGGCCATCCCGGCCGATTTGAAGGAGGCCGCGAGGTCCTTTGGTATCTCACGATGGAGCTATCTGAGAAGGGTGATTCTCCCGGGTATCTTTCCCTCTCTCATCACAGGAAGCATCACGGGCTGGGGAGGAGGCTGGAATGCCCTGATAGTCTCGGAGTACCTCAGATTCCAGGGCAAAACGCGGACCGCTTTTGGTATCGGCATGCTCCTGAATAAGGCGACTTATGAGACCGGAAACAGTCTTATGATACTATTATGTTTGGTGGGGATGGTCGCGGTCATCGTCCCGATGAACCAACTCCTCTGGCGAAAGCTTTACGCCAAGGCCTCCATCAAGTACGTTATCGAACTTTAACGCGTGAGTAGTTGTGGGAGGAGCCGAGTGATTTTGCTCGAAGTAAAGGATATATCAAGATCCTTCACGGAGGACAGCAAAACGATCACCATCATCGAGAAGGTGGGTTTCGGGGTTTCCCCCGAAGAATTTGTCTGCGTGGTCGGGCCATCCGGCTGTGGGAAAAGCACCCTTTTGCGAATGATCGCGGGTCTGGATAAACCAACGACGGGAGAGATCCTTTACCGTGATGAAACCGTTAAAGAAATCAACCTCCACACCGCCATCGTATTTCAATCTTTTGCTCTCCTTCCCTGGTTGACGGTGATGCAAAACGTCTGCTTGGGGCTGGAAGCCCGGGGAATCTCCCCCGAGGAAAGGATCAAGAGGGCGGAGATATACATCGACAAGGTGGGCTTGGACGGTTTTGAAGAAGCTTACCCCCGAGAACTCTCGGGAGGAATGAAGCAAAGAGTCGGACTGGCGAGAGCGCTGGCGGTCGAGCCGGAGTTGCTCCTCATGGACGAACCGTTCTCCGCCTTGGATGCTCTCACCGCCGAAAACCTGCGCGAAGAGGTGATCGACCTATGGCAAGATGAGAGCCTGCGGCTGAGTGCAATCGTGATGGTCACGCACAGCATCGAGGAAGCGGTCTACCTGGCGGATAGAGTGGTGGTAATGTCCTCGAGGCCAAGCAAAGTCATTGGCGATGTGACAATCAAATTGCCACGGCCAAGGGACCGAAGGGAAACCGCCTTTAACAACATCACCGACGAAATCTACTCACTGATCGTTTGAGAAAAGAGAATCCAGGAAAGGAGAACGAAACCAAGATGATAGAGCCGCTGCCACGGACGGGGATTTCTACCGTCATAGGTTTGCTAGAGCTCATCGACGATGCCAAGGGAAAGGAGGACATATTTAAACTGGCGAAAAGTCTTCAATTCGACCTGGAAGATATCTTACCCGTTATCGATGCCTCTGAACTCCTGGGGCTGGCGGAGGTGATAGATGGAGACATAAAGCTCACTCCCACCGGCAAGAGACTGGTGGAGGCCGACGTAAATGAGAGGAAGCTCGTCATCAAGCAACAACTCAAGAAACTAAAACCTTTTCAGGAAACGATCGCCGCCCTGAAGACCAAGGAAGATAAGCGCATGGACCGGGAATTCTTCGTCGAACTCTTCGAGGCCCACCTTTCCGAGGAAGACGCGGAGAACCTCGTTCACACCATCATCGATTGGGGGAGATACGCCGAGCTCATCGGGTATAACCTGGACACAGAGGAAATGTATCTTGATCAAGAGTAAGTGACAGGAAGAATAAACAACTAATCTAGTGCCGTTACAAATTTAAAGTACTAGCTTTCCTTCTCGGGCAACCTTCTAAGTCGCCCCTCCAGTTTCCTCAACCATTGATCGCCCACGTGAAACAGACCCGCCAGACAACCCGGAGGGGGCTGTTCCGCCTCCGGTACCTCCGGGGGATTCTCATGAATTTGAACGTATCTTAACGCCTCTTCGGCGACAATTCTCCCCGCCCCCTCAGCATAGTGATCGATCCCAAAATCCTTGGCCGCTCTGATGAGCGCCTCTTTGACGAGGAGAGGAGAGGCACCGGGCTTGGCCTCAAGCAAGAGGGCAGCAAGACCACCGACATGAGCCGCAGCCATGGAAGTCCCCGTAGCTGAGGTATAGTAGCTGTCCACCGGCTTGCCCACCGAGACTCCCTCAGCCAGAGAAGAGACGATATCTACACCGGGGGCGAGCACATCCGGTTTCAACCTCTCGTCAGCGGTGGGGCCGCAGGAGGAGAATTCGGCCACCGTATCGAAGTCGGTGGATGCACCCACCGTGATGACTTTCCTGGCACAACCAGGACTACCGATGGTCCTCTTCGCCGGACCGTCGTTTCCCGCCGCCACGCAGACTATCACACCTTGACCAACCACCACATCACAAAGCTCACTCAAGGCGTCCCGCCCATCGCAGGGTCCCTTCGTCCCCAAAGACAAGTTGACAATGTGGGCCCCCATCTCCACCGCCCACTCTATCCCAGCCATCACATCGCTCATCCTGCCACTCCCATCTCCCTTCAACGCCTTGGCCACCAAAATGGAGGCTGAGGGGGCCAACCCCTTATACTTTCCCCGAGAAGCCTCCCCGCTACCTGCACAAATCCCCGCCACATGACTACCGTGACCATTAAGATCCCTGAATCCCTCCAAGGTAAAATCCCTGGTGGCCACCACCCGCCCGGCAAGATCGGGGTGGTTTTTGTCTACTCCGGTATCCACGATGGCGATGTTTACGCCCTTGCCCGTGAAACCGCTTTCCCAGACATGTGGGACGCCTATCAACGGAATGGCCGTATCCAACGTGGCATAGACCTTTTTGTCCAGCTCCAACCTCTCCACCCAGGGCTCTTCGGCGAATTTCTCCACCTCTCCGGCGGGAAGGGCCATGGAGAAGGCATTGACGAGCCTGATCTCCTGACGCACACTGTGCAGGGGTTTTGCCATGGCTTTGGCTATATAATCCCTCTCCAGTCTGACGGCCTTCACGATGATGTGGATGTGCTCTTCCAGTCCCACCTCGCCAATTTCCGATTTTAGCTCCGGGGAAATATACACCTTACTCCTCCTTCTCCCTCAGAATGTGAACCTCCCTGTCCTCCTCAATTCGCGTCACCCACGCTTCCTTCTCCAGCCTTAAAGCCTCCTGAGCGGAGATTTCCACAGCTACAGCCCTCATCAGACAATATTTATGTCTTATTTTTACTCCCCTCACTGCGAGAAGAGAGAGGACCTCCGAGGGCGGCTTCGCCAGGTGGACGATGAGATTCACACCCCTTTTTGGATCCTTTCTGGCAATCTTCTTAAGTTTCTCTATCAATTCCCCTCGTTCCTTCATTCCACCCCAATAATACCAGATTCTCCCCCTCCTTTTCCTCCTCGGCAACCCTTCCTTGCATCACCTCCCAGCCATCCTGTATCCTTTATCCAATATGGGGAATGCCGAAACTAAGCGAGAAAAAGAGGCCCTGCGTAGAGAAATACTGACCAAGAGGGATTCTCAAACGGCCGAAGAGATGGCCAGAAAAAGCTCGAAGATAAAGGAGCGCCTTTGGGGGCTGCCCGAGTTCAAACGGGCCAAGGTGGTTATGTTTTACGTCTCCTTCGGAAGTGAGGTCCAAACGAAAGAGATGATAAAGGAGGTTCTGGCCACAGGAAAGAAAGTAATCGTCCCAGCCCCACAACCCAAAAAGAGAGAGCTCCTATGTTCCCTAATTGGTGACTATCGGGATCTGGAGCCCGGCACTTACGGGATTTTGGAACCCAAAAAGAGCAAAATTCGACCGGTGGATGTGTCCCATCTCGATCTGATCATTGTGCCGGGATGCGTTTTTGATTTGAGAGGATACAGATTAGGTTACGGGAAGGGCTACTACGACAGATTTTTGAAGAAAACCACCCCAAAAACAACCTTGGTCGGATTGGCCTATGAGCTTCAGATCGTGAAGGAAATTCCAGCGACGGCCCACGACGTCCCGGTTCACAAGATCATCACCGAAAACAGGGTGATAGACACCACCGCTAGCTCACAATGTATTGAGTAGTTGGTTTTAAGTTAGAAAATAAAAACGGGGAC
>DNCG01000067.1:5052-14850 GCA_003491635.1 Actinomycetota bacterium | reverse complement strand
GCGCCGCTTACTACAGATACGGCGGAATAATTGGGGACGTAGAGCCATAGAAACATAGTTACATGGGATATAAGGAAAAACCCTTTTACCCGTTACCCTGTATTCTTCAGCTAATAGCCAATGGCTAATGAGGTGAGAAAGGAAATGGAAGACAAGATACTGCTTGCCCACGGTAGCGGCGGTAAATTGATGCACGACCTGATCAAACAGCTTTTCTTAAAAAAATTCAACAACCCCATCCTGGCCAAACTCGACGACATGGCCGCCCTCGATCTGGGGAACGCAAAGGTCGCCTTCACCACCGACACCTATGTGGTCGACCCGCTCTTCTTCCCGGGGGGAGACATCGGCAAACTCGCAATCTGTGGAACGGTCAATGACCTGGTCATGAGCGGTGCCATCCCAAAATATATCAGCGCCGCCTTCATCGTGGAGGAGGGTCTCTCCTTCACTGAACTCGAAGGCATCCTCAAGTCCATGGCAGAAGCGGCGAAGGAAGCTGGTGTCGCAGTCGTCACGGGGGATACCAAAGTCGTGGAGAAGGGTGGAGCAGACAAGCTCTTCATAAACACCGCCGGGGTGGGTATCATTCCAGACGATGTGGACATCTCGGGCTCAAACGCCAAACCAGGGGACAAAGTGATACTCTCCGGGACCATCGGGGACCATGGAATTGCCGTCATGAGTCACCGCGAGGGCCTGAAGTTCAAGACCACGCTCACCAGCGACTGCGCCCCCTTAAACCAACTCGTTGCCGAGATGCTCAAGGCAAGCAAGAAGATCAGATGCCTAAGGGACCCAACCAGAGGGGGGCTGGCCAGCACCCTGAACGAATTCGCCGACCAGTCGCGGGTCGGAATCGTCGTCGAGGAACAGCTGGTGCCCATCAAAGAGGAAGTTCTAGGCGCCTGCGAGATGCTGGGCTACGATCCCTTCCACATCGCCAACGAGGGTAAATTGGTGGCCATCGTTGCCCCCAAGGACGCCGAAAAGCTCGTCGCGGTCATGCGGGGGAACAAATACGGAAAAGATGCCACCGTAATAGGCGAAGTTGTAGATGAACCAAGGGGTAAAGTGATGGTCAAAACGGTTATCGGGGCCACGAGGATTCTGGACATGCTCGTGGGAGAACAACTGCCAAGGATCTGTTGATTTGGGTTCTTCCGCCAACCCCAGCAACAAGGAACGTAGATTTATACGTTCCAGGCAGATTTTGAACTCGATCAGAGTCGGCTACCTCAAGATCGTCTGCGCCGCGGTGATCTGGGGATCCCTCGGCATCTTCGTTCGAAAAATACCGCTTTCCGCTCCGGCGATAGTCTCCTGGCGCATCCTCTTCGCCGCCATCACCGTCCTCGTCTTAATCCTGGCAAAGGGAAAGGCAAAGCAGTTGAGGGTCCGGGGGCACCGGGGACTGCTCCTCTTCTGCGGCATCGGTCTCACTTTGAACTGGGTTCTCTTCTTCTACGCCCTGAAACTAACCACCATAGCCAATGCTGTCCTGCTCACCTATACTGCCCCAATCTTCATCGCCCTCTTCGCCTCGCTCTTTCTAGGAGAAATTCTGGAGAGAGCGACCCTCCTCTCCCTAACACTTTCTATGCTGGGTGTGGCCCTGATCGTCTCCCCTTTCGGCTTCGCTCTGGGAGGCTCATACCTGGCCGGAATAGTTTGTGCCCTGGGATCGGCCATAAGCTACGGGCTCCTGGTCATCGCCTCCAAGGTTCTCCTTCAACATCTGCCCATCCTGACCATGATGTTCTACGAAGACCTCATCGGGGTCCTTCTTTTAAGCCCTTTTCTTTTTCTCAGTCATTCGGAAATAAGCTCAACTGCCTGGGTTCTTCTCGTCATCCTGGGGGTGGTTCACACCGCCCTGGCCGCTTTCCTCTACCTGAGCGGGCTCAAGGACATCAAGGCACAACAGGCGGGTGTTCTCGCCTATTTCGACCCATTGAGCGCCATTGTCTTCGCTCTCATATTTCTAGGAGAAGTGCCGGGGATTTTAACACTTATCGGAGGACTGCTAATTCTTCTAGCGGGTTTCAACATCGCAGCAAGGGGAAGAGTGCCTCGGAGTGTATAAATTTACGTCCCTCGCTTCGCTGCGGGACCCCGTAGCACATAGCGAGGGGCGCCTGTTGCCTCATGTAAAAATGTACTCGAAATGAGGATTCGTTGCCTCATCAGAAATGTACTCGAAATCTTTGTCTTCTTCCTGCCTCTGTCTTTTTAGTTGTTGTTTTAGGGTTGCCAGCTTAATCAGCTTGTTTTGCAACATAGTAACCTTTCTTTTTAGTTCTGCTGGGTTCAGTGTAGCATATTCCATCTTAAGCTTTTTCTTGTTCTTTTCTGGAACATCTCCTGAGAGCATAACCCTCTGATAAGGTGTTTTTGCCTGATCATACTTCTTTTTCACCCTGCTTCCTACTCTTTCCTTCTCAATAAGCTTCATTGTTGGCTGAAAGAAGTTGGTGTAGAGCCTAAGATGATTGTAGAGCTCATTTAGCACTTGGAGTTCTTCATCAGTATCATGTCTCAGGTAACCAACAGCCCTTCTTACCACTGAATAGTTCTTCTGCTCGACAAAACAGTTATCGTTTTTTCTGTAAGCTCGTGATCTGGTAAAGGTGATCTTCTCGTTCTGACAGAATCTTAAGAGGTGGTTGTTGATAAACTCAGATCCGTTGTCTGAGTCGATTCCTAAGATAGGGAAGGGAAATCTTTCTCCTTCCTCTTTAAGAGCCTCGAATACCCACCTCTGAGCCTTGTTTTTGACTGCTTTTGTTTCTGTCCAACAAGAGAAGACATCGGTTACATCAAGAGTCTGGATAAAGTCTCCTTTTGGATTTCCTCCATCATGAGAAACCAAATCAATCTCAACAAATCCTGGTTTTTTCTCGTCCCAATCAGAAAAGGTCCTAATGGGTACTTGATTCTTAAGGAGAGTGCCTGGTTTTGTCGTCGATCTTCCTTTGAGTTGAATCTTTCTTCTCTCACATGCAAGCAATCTGTCGATCGTGGCCGGGCTGATCACAAGGAGCTTTCCTCTCACCTCATCTTCGATCTTTATTTCTCCAAATCTCTCAAGGCGGGAGGTGAGCTCAGGAAGAAAGAGCTGAAGCCTTTTCCCACAGATAAAATCAGAGACACTCCAGATCTTCTTTAGAGCAAGGAACACCTCCTCTCCATATATTCTCCTCTTTAATCTGCGCTTCTTCGTTAGATTGTTTGCCATCTTAGGCTCTTTTCTTAAAATCCTCGCTGCATAGGACCGGTTGTAGCCGGTAAGAGAGACAAACTCGTCAAGGATGAGTCTCTTTTCTCCTTTTCTTGCCTTCTTGTATCTTTTGCTGACCTCTCTTGTCACTACCTTTTTCTCCTTCATCGTTAGCCCCACTCTCGCTGCCTCCTTTTCTTAGATGATCTTCTCTTAATCTAGAGGAGACAACCAAAACTTCCAATCTATTTCAAGTACTTTTTTATTTGAGGCAACGATTCGATTTGGAGTACTTTTTTGGTGAGGCAATTCGGCCTCCCTGTTTTTACAGGAATTTTAGGACATCACCTTCGCTCAAAAACGTTTTCTATTGTTTTTATAGATTTCTTGTGGTAATTTTAGGTAAATCAATGCACATGTCTTAGATTTCGTGCTTTAGCTGGCCACAGGTCCGCTTGGATCTTGGAGACCTCACCGAAGGTGGGCGAAGAGACTGAGACGGAAGATGGTAAGCTCAGAAAAAATGGGCAAAAATCTTCTGGTTCTCAGAAGATTTTTTTGTTGCCCTAGTTAAAGATTTGTTATTTGCAGACTAAAGCGTAGCAAATTAATCTTTCTTACTTTCGCGCGAAAATGAGAAAGGAGCAATTAAAACCCATTTTTGGTCAGGTTATCTGAAGGAGGCACTTTTGGAGGGTACCTTTAGCTCTAGAAGATTTGCCATAATTGGAGCTGGCAAAGTTGGAACAGCAATAGGTCATATTCTTCAGAAGAAAGGTTTTAATATTGTGGCTGTTGCGAGTCGCAGTCAAGAGTCGCTTGATCGTGCCCAAGAATTTATTTATGGATATAAAACTCAAAATGTGGTTGAGGCGGCTAAGCTTGCTGACGCCATACTTATAACCACAAACGATGACCAAGTTGAACCAGTTTGCCGAAAGATTGCTCAATATGGGGGATTTGATTCTGAAGATATTGTCTTTCATGTGAGCGGAGCGCTATCAACTGATGTTCTAAATACTGCTAGAGCCTTTGGCGCAAAAGGTGGTAGTGTCCATCCTCTCCAATCATTTGCCACTGTTGAAGGAGCCGTTTGCCATCTGCCTGGCTCTGTTTTTGGTATCACTGCTGAAGAAGAAATTTTGCCTTTGGCAAGGGAAATTGTGGAAGCTTTAGGCGGATCAGCAGTCGTAGTCAAAGATGAGAATAAAGCTCTTTACCACGCCGCGGCATGTGTCGCTTCAAACTACTTTGTTAGTCTTATCCATTTTGCCCAGAGTATTTACGGAGACTTAGGTGTCTCAAAGGAAATAGCCTTAAAAGCGCTCCTTCCTCTTATTAAAGGGACTTTGGCTAACATTGAGTCTCAAGGAACTGCTGCAGCTCTGACCGGTCCTATTGCCAGAGGAGATATGGGGCCAATCAAGAAGCACCTTACGGCTTTTGATGGCAAGATTCCAGAAAAAAAGAAGCTCTATTGTGAGCTTGGCAAATATACAACGCTAGTAGCTCTTGAAAAAGGTACAATCAGTGAGGACAAACAAAAGGAGCTTTATCAGATTTTACAAGGAGGAGCGCATGGGTCATAATTTGAACAAATTACTATTTACACAAACGATTATCCAAAGATGGGTGGACTGGAGGCTCCGGTTTGCCTCCCTACTCTCTCGGTTCTCAGAGTGCGAAATTGCTATCCGCACCCCCTTTTGGGGGCCACGCAATTTGCCGCAGCCCTTCGAACCTCGCTCGCTTAGCGGTCAGCTGCACAGTCGCCTCCTTAACCCACCCACTTCAGAAAATTCAGTAATTTATGGCTCACCTATAAGGAGGAGACATTGAATAAGAGAGTAACCGTAAATAAACTTGTGGAAATGAAGCAGAATGGTGACAAGATTACTATGCTTACAGCCTATGATTACATCACTTCTGGTCTTCTTGATGAGTTAGGCATAGATATAATTCTCGTGGGAGACTCTTTGGGTATGGTGGTTTTGGGCTATGAAACCACTTTGCCAGTGACCATGGAAGAGATGCTTCATCACACTAGAGCGGTGGCAAGAGCAGCTAAGAGGAGTATGGTTGTAGGAGATATGCCCTTTATGTCGTATCAAATATCTCCTGAAGAAGCACTATACAATGCAGGGCGTTTTTTAAAAGAGGCCGATGCCCAAGCTATAAAACTTGAAGGAGGAGAAGAGATTTGTCCTATGGTTTCTAAGATGGTAGAAGTGGGCATTCCGGTTATGGGTCATCTTGGCGTTACTCCTCAGTCAGTTCACCAGATGGGCGGATATGGGGTTCAAGGAAGAGAAGAAGAAGCAGCGAAGAAAATGATTTCTGATGCTAAAGCACTTGAAAAGACAGGAGCTTTTTCAATAGTTTTAGAGAAGATTCCTTCTGCATTAGCTAAGAAAATTACAAAGACAATTGGCATACCTACTATTGGCATTGGTGCTGGGCCTCATTGTGATGGACAAGTTTTAGTAACTCAAGATTTGCTCGGGATGTTTGAGAAATTTGTCCCAAAATTTGTGAAGCAATATGCCAAATTGAGCGATGATATAAGGTCAGCAATAAGCAGTTATATCAAAGAGGTTAAATCGGGTGAGTTTCCAGGAGAAGAACATAGCTTCTAAAAGCCGACGAATGACCAACGACGAGCGGGACTGTTGATAAACTATTTTATGGTGTCGTTGCGACCCCGAGCCGAAGACGTTGTGGGAAGCAATCTCATGGGAACTGCCACGGCTTCGTCGGATCGCCAGGTCGGCCTACGGCCTCCTCGCGATGACAAAGTAAGATATTTTGGGACTTTGTCAGCGTACCGAATGCCGAATGAAAGGTTTTCGTTCGACATACGACTTTCGACAATATCAATCGCTGATCACTCATCGCTAATCGGACAGTGGGGAAGATGAAAGTTATAAGCACAATTAAAGAACTTCGGCAAGAATTAAAGAAAGAGCGTCAAGCAGGAAAAACTATTGGATTTGTTCCGACGATGGGTTATTTTCACGAAGGTCACCTTGAGCTTATGAGAAGAGCCCGGAAAGAATGCAATGTTGTTGTGGTGAGCCTATATGTGAATCCTGCCCAGTTTGCGCTATCTGAGGATTTTGAATCTTACCCCAGGGATTTTGAAAGAGACAAAAAGCTTGCGCAAAATGTAGGCGTTGACTATCTTTTCTGCCCTTCAAATGCTGAGATGTATTTGCCAGATCATCTAACTTACGTTGAAGTTGAGAAAATAACTGAGAAGCTATGCGGAGCGTCCCGACCACATCACTTCAAGGGCGTCACGACAATTGTTGCCAAGCTCTTCAATATAGTACAGCCAGATAAAGCATATTTTGGACAGAAAGATGCTCAGCAAGTTGTGGTCATCAAAAAAATGGTTGATGACTTAAACTTCGATTTGGAAATTGTTGTGGTGCCAACTGTAAGAGAAGAAGATGGTTTGGCAATGAGCTCTAGAAATGTTTATTTGTCTGATGCAGAAAGAGAGGAGGCTCTGGTTTTGTCTAAATCTCTTGAGCATGCCAAAGGGCTAATTAATTCTGGTGAGCGAATTGCCCAGAAAATAAAGGACGAAATGCAGGAGCTAATAAAAAGTAAACCAAAAGTGGGTTTGGAATATATATCAATTTGCGACAATAGAACTTTAGAAGAATTATCGCATATACGGGGAGAGACCCTGATTGCCTTAGCAGCTAAAGTAGGGAACGCAAGATTGATTGATAATATCGTGATAAAAGTCTAAAAGTCCGAAGTCTGAGTTCGTAGGGACGAAAAGACGACTAGCGATAAAAGCAGTCAGAAGTCAACGCTTCCTACAGTCGCTAGTCAAGAGGGGAAACCTATTCGGTTACGGTTAGGGTTACGACACCCGTTTCGTGAGGCGGCCACGTTAAGCAGCCTTAAAGTTTTTATACATAAACGTAGCCCCTAGACGATACGGACCTTGTTACCTTGACTAACGCCATGTTTTAATTTCGTGCTAGTAGACTATTGAATAGTTCGCGAAGCGAATGGTGGACTAAGAATTGTAGCGACTGGTTTACTAAACTAGTTCGGATAATTGCAAAGGGATAGACGGTTTCATTTGTTAGAAAATTAAGGTTATTGGAGTGATGCAAAGATGTTTAGGATAATGCTTAAAAGTAAGATTCATGGGGCAATTGTGACCGAGGCTAATCTTGAATATGAAGGAAGCATCACAATAGATAAAAAACTTCTCGAAGCTGCTGACATCCTTCCCTATGAAAAAGTTCAAGTTGTTGATTTATCTAATGGAGCGCGGCTTGAAACCTATGCAATCGAAGCTGATACTCATTCTGGGATAGTCTGTATAAACGGTGCGGCGGCGAGGCTCATTCATAAAGGAGATAAGATTATAATTATGTGTTATGCCTCAGTTGATGAATGCCAGGCATCAAAGATTTATCCCAAAATAGTATATGTTGATGAGAAAAACAAAGTTGTTGAGGTAAGTAATAGGATGCCAGTTGTTGAAGAATGCTAGCGCCTCATGGCTTTAACAGGAGTTTAAGAGATAACCGATTTCCTCTCCACAAAGTGCCTGCATAGAAAGGCAATTAGGCCTTGAGAAGCTGTAAGACCCCACGCTTGTCTATCCGATACCCCAGGGCCTTTAGGACTTCGGCTTGGGTCTTCGAGGGGGTCTCCAGCCGGCGGACGGGATTTCTTCCCCGGTCGGTTATGGTAAGAACGGAATGAAGATGGCGCATGTCCTCCATGACACCTTTGGCCGTGCGCTTCACCCCGGTTTCCTCAAGCCTCTTCTCAAGTCTTCTCAAGTAGGTGAGGGCGGCCACACAGCAGAAGAGGTGGCAGCGAATCTTGGAGTCGGTGAAGTGCCGGAGCGGCTGTACCCCGACGAGGTCCTCGTCCTTTGACTGGCGGAAGCCATTCTCAACCTCCCAGCGGTCCAGGGAGGCGAAGATTATCTCCTCGGTGGTCCAGTCGGTGTTGTCGGTCACGATCATGTTCTTGCCGAACAGAAGGCGTCTCTTCTCCACGGCGTATTGATTCTTGCGGAACTCCATGCGCAGGCCGGAATCTGTCTCCTCGAGGGAGAGCTCGTAGAGGTCTCCCCTGATGTGCAGCCTCTCGCAGAGCCTTGAGTATCTATTCAGTACCTTGCCCGCGTCCCGCCAGTGGGGCGCGCCCTCCCTCACCAGGGCCCGCATGGAAAGGAGCTCCCCTCTCACCTGGGAGAGCTTTTCGGAAAAGATGTATTCCTGCTTTCTGGCCGTCTGCGGATTGTAGGTTATAACCACCGCTCTTTCCTTGCCCCAGAAGGCGCCCCTGGTGCGGTAGGCAAGAAGCTTTTGCTCTGAAAGACCTTCCCCTGAAAGCCTTCTATTCTTTTCCGTATCCACGGGGGAGAAGCGCGATAGGGGGACGGAGGCCAGATCGGGGGCATAATGGAGGGAGTAGGTGGTTATGAAGTGAATCCTTCTGTGCTCGTCTATCACGGCATAGTTGCCGTCCGAGTTCATGCCCTTGTCCATGACTACCGTGAGCCTCTCCTTGGTGCCAGAAAGGCCCTCCACGACCTCGAAGAACTCCTCTATCACGGAGGCGAAGAGGCGGGAGTCGTGCAGGTCGCCGGGGTAGGCGCACCACCACAGGGGGAGTCCTGTCTCCCTCTCCAGAAGAAGCCCCAGGCCCACCTGCCTCAGGTGATGTTTTCCGTCTTTATTGTGGCCACGCCTGGCGATCTCTGTCGTCCCATCGGTGGAATTGTTGTCCACCACGATGACCTCAACATCCCCATCCCGCTCTCTCTGGTAGAATTCGACGGCGCCATGGACGCTCGCAAGCGTTCTTCCCAGATATTTTTCCTCATTGCAAGCCGGAACGACCAGCGAGATTCTGGACATAAAAATTCCTCCACCATTTATCATCGGACTTTCCCCGGAAAAGCTTGAAGAAAGCTACCCGAGGCAATAAAGGAACCCAGCGGCGCAAGGAGGAAAAAGAATGAACAAAGCCGAATCCATTTTGAAAAGGAGGTAAAAATGGAAAGTTATGAAAATTTTCCCATCTGGATTGCCCTCCTATCCATCTTGGTTGCGATCTCAATCTACGGCCTGGGTGTTTATATCCTCGCCGGATTCGGCATCTGGGTGGCCGTTCTTTATTTGCTCTACTGCCTCTGGCTCGAAGTTGAGGTGCTCAGGAGAAGCTGCGTGGACTGCTACTATTACGGCAAGGTTTGCGGATTGGGGAAAGGCAAATTAGTCCCTTTATTCCTCAAAAAGGGTGATCCAAAAAAATTCGCTGAAAGAGAATTCACCTGGTACAAAATGCTGCCCGACTTTTTGGTCTTCATTTTCCCCGTTCTTGGCGGGATCGTGCTTCTGGTGAGGGGCTTTTCCTGGCTTCTCGTGATTCTCCTGACAACTCTCATCGTCCTTTCTTTCGGTGGCAACGCGGTGATAAGAGGACAATTCGCCTGCAAATACTGTAAACAAAGAGAGATTGACTGCCCCGCCGCAAAAGCATTTGGAGGAAAAACTGCAGGCAAGCAGACATTTTAACTCACTTTATGA
>DNCG01000067.1:0-4929 GCA_003491635.1 Actinomycetota bacterium | reverse complement strand
TTTATGATTTGATTATGGCAAAGAAAATATAAGCTCACCTCGTGCTTCCAACCACCCCTAACTCCCGACCCCGCCTGCGGCGGGGCGGGCTACCGACTTCTAACTTTCTCTACTTTTACTGTGCAAATATAAACCTTATCTTAAATTTGACCTTCCGATCATGTAAAAAATTTCGAACATAATCGAAGGTTTTTCAAAAAATCTTCGATTATATTTACAAAGTATGTTATAATGCTTCCGGTGATAGCAATGGAAGAAACCTACTATGCACTTAACCCCTGGTGGGAGGGGAAAGATTTTGATTCGGGAATTCCCCGACCTGAGTACACAAGCAAGTTAAGCAAACTTCTTAAAAGAAAGCAAATCAACGTGATCATAGGCAGCCGCCGAGTGGGCAAAACCACTGTATTAAAGCAACTCATCAAAGATGAGCTTAAGCACGAATACCTGGCGAACACAATTCTTTATCTTGCACTGGATCACCCTCAACTTTCAGCAACCCCCCTATCTGAGCATTTGCGGAACTTTCGCAAGACATTTAATCACAGTCGCGACAGACAGCTCTTGCTTTTCTTCGACGAGATTCAAGAAAGTCCTAGCTGGGAGAGTGAACTCAAATCCATCTTTGATCTGGAAAATGTCAAGATCGTGTCTACGGGCTCCACTTCATCTCTCTTAAAAACTCAAGGAGGAAAGCTCACCGGCAGACAAAACGTGACGACCATCTATCCGTTAAGTTTTAGAGAATTTCTTTCTTTTAAGAAATTGGAATTGAGCTTAGCTGAAGAGTATAGATATGAGAGCTTGGCGGAAGAGTATCTTCAGACGGGCGGCTATCCAGAAAATGTTCTGATGCCATCGCCCGAATATTTAGCCAACCTTTTAGAAGATATAATTGCCAGAGATCTGCTCCGTTTGTTTCAGATACGAAGGGCGGATGTCCTACGTGACCTGTTTCGCCTTTTAGCCGCCTCGGTTGGTTCGCGAACCAGTTTTAGCAAGTTAGCTCGCGCACTAGGGATATCAGTTGACACAGTGCGGGAATACATTGGCTATTTCGAAACTGCCTTTTTGGTTAAGCCCATGGAAAAGTGGACGACCTCGTATACTGAGAAAGTCTACGCTGCCAAAAAAATGTATCTCCTTGATACAGGGCTAAAAACTCTTGTTACTGGTAAAGGAGATTTGGGGGCTAAAGCCGAGAATGCAGTTTTTCTTCATTTCTTAAGGAAGAATGAAACATGTGGTTATTTTGCAAAGCACCAGAAGGAAGTGGATTTCGTATTGGGAAGCATTGAGAGACCTTTGCCTGTAGAAGTTAAATACGATTCGGATCTCGATTGGCAAAATCGAAGGTTTTCAGGACTTAAGATATTTCTTAAGGAATTCCCCCAGACTAAAGAAGCAATAGTGGTTTCAAAAAGCGGGCACATTGAATTTCAAGAAAAGCCGGCCATTATAAAAGCAATTCCGCTCTGGAAATTCTTACTCGACTAGCTTCCAACCACTCCTAACTCCCGACCTGCCCCGCCGCTGGCGGGGCTACTGACTCCCAGCTTTCTCCACTCTCACTGCACAAACCTTAAGTTCCGGAATCTTGGAGACCGGATCCAGAGCCGGATTGGTGAGCACGTTTGCCGGTGACTCCCTGAAGTGGAAGGGCATAAACACCGTGCCCTTGGGAGCACGCTCGGTGAGGCAAGCCTTGACCTTGATCTTCCCACGCCTGGTGATGAGCTTAACCCAGTCTCCATCCTTCACTTTTAGCTTGGCTGCATCGGCCGGGTTGATCTCGGCCCTGGCTTCGTGGCACATCTCCTCAAGACCCTTCGAGCGACGACTCATCGTGCCCGTGTGGTACTGGAAGAGATAGCGGCCCGTGGTCAGAATGAGAGGATATTTGTCGTCCGGCCCCTCAGCCGGGGACTTGTATTCAACGGGGTGAAACTTACCCAGACCTCTCGTGAACTTCTCCGTGTGCAGAATGGGAGTACCCGGATGATCAAGGCTCGGACAGGGCCACTGGATACCCTCCTTACTCACACGCTCAAAGGTGATCCCAGCATAGGTGGGGGTCAATGAGGCTATCTCGTCCGTTATCTCCCCCACGGAGGAGTAGTCCATCTTATATCCTATCCGTCTGGATAATTCACAGATTATCCCCCAATCTGGCCTGGAATCACCCAGGGGCTCTATGGCCTTTCTAACCCTCTGCACCATCCGCTCCGTATTGGTGAAGGTGCCATCCTTCTCGGCGAAGGTGACCCCGGGAAGGACAACATCGGCAAACTCGGCCGTTTCCGTCAAGAAGATATCCTGGACGACCAAAAAATCCAGTTTCTTTAAGGCCTTCTCCACGTGGCCGAGATCGGGATTGGAGAGCATCGGATTCTCGCCCATTATGTACATCGCCTTCACCTCGCCCGCGAGGGCGGCCTCGAACATCTCGATCACGCTCAAGCCGGGTTTCTCTGGAAGTTTGGCGCCCCAGAGGTCCTTGCACTTCGTTATTGTCCCCGGATCGCAGACACTCTGGTAACCGCTGACGCATCCGGGTAGTGCCCCCATATCGCAGGCACCCTGGACATTGTTCTGCCCTCTCAGAGGATTCACCCCCGTGCCCGGTCTGCCGATGTTCCCAGTCATCATCGCCAGATTGGCGATGGAAAGGACGTTGTCGGTGCCGGTGGTGTGCTGGGTGATGCCCATGGAATAGATCAGAGAGCCCCTCTCGGCCCGAGCGAAGATGCGTGCCGCCTCCCTCAGCGAATCGGCGGGGATGCCCGATATCTCCTCGACGTATTCGGGGGTGTATTTGGTAAGAACATTCTTGAGTTCGTCGAATCCCTCTGTCCGGTTGGCGATGAACTCCTTATCTTCCATACCCTCGGTGAGGATTACATTCATGAGACCATTCAAGACGGCCACATCCGTGCCCGGTTTCTGGCTCAGCCACAGATGGGCGTAGTCGACCAGTCTTATCCTCCGGGGATCTATCACAATCAGTTTTGCACCGCCTACGGCGGGGGAGACGGCCTGTTTGATGGAGAGGGCAACGATGGGATGGGCCTCAGTGGTATTCGAGCCCATAACCAGAATGGCCTTAGCCTGAGCTATATCGGCAATGGTGTTGGTCATCGCCCCACTTCCAAACGCGGCGGAAAGCCCCGCCACCGTGGGGGCATGGCACAACCGGGCACAATGATCGATGTTGTTTGTGCCGATCACCGCCCTTACAAATTTTTGCATCAAGTAATTTTCCTCGTTTGTGCACTTGGCCGAGGACAGAAAGGCAATGGAGTCCGCCCCGTGCTTCTTCTTGATCTCAGAGAGCTTCAAGGCAACCAGATCGAGGGCCTCCTCCCAGCTCGCCTCCTTGAGCTTGCCCCCCTTCCTCACCAGAGGAGTGGTGAGCCTATCAGGATGATTTACGAAGTCGTATCCGAAACGCCCCTTGGCGCAGAGATTGCCGCCATTGACCCCGCTCTTAATCTCAGTTCCAACCCGGACGACCTCGCCATTCTTTGAGTAGAGTTCGATCTGGCAACCGCAACCGCAGTAGGGACAGATGGTCCTGGTCTTCTTCGTCTCCCAGACCCTCCCCCTGAACCTGCTCAACCTCTCGGTCAGCGCCCCGGTGGGACAGGTGGAGATACACTGGCCACAAAACTCGCACGGCGTCTCGATGAGAGAGCGGTCATAGGGCGTGGTGACGATGGTCTCGAAACCGCGCTCGGCGAAGTCATAGACGAAATCTTGCTGAACCTCTTGGCAGATGCGCACACACCGCCCGCAGAGGATGCACTTGTTCGGATCCCGTTCGATGAGGGGATTGAAGTCCTCGATCGTGTAGGTGTGCTTCTCGCCCTCAAAACGAATCTTCTCTATGCCCAGGTTGTAGGCTATATCCTGAAGCTCACACTGACCGGCGCTCTCGCAGACCAGACAATCCAGGGAATGATTGGAGAGCAGAAGTTCGACGATGGTCTTTCTGACCTCGTGGAGGGTCACCGTGTCGGTGGCGACCATCATCCCATCGGTCACCTGGGTGGCGCAGGCCGGAAGTGGTCCCCCGGCCCCCTCAACCTCGATCAGACACAACCGACAGGCCCCATATGGCTTGAGTCTTGGATCGTGACAGAGGGTTGGAATGTAGATGCCATTCTCCCTGGCGACCTCAAGGACGGTCTTCCCCGCTTCCGTCTTTATCTTCTTTCCATCGATGGTGACGCTGATCTGCGCCATACGCGCTCTCCTACCTTCTTTCCCTCTCTCTTTTTTTAACTCTCTCGGTCAGCTCGACGAAAATTGAGTCGATGAACTTCTGGACAAAGCGGGCGATGTCCGAAACAGAGAGGATACCAACGACCTCATCGTTTCGCACCACAGGCAAATACCTGATCTCCAACTCTTCCAGTAACCTGGCGGCCTTCGCCAGATCCATCTCCGGGGAAATGGAGATTATATTCTCCTCCATAAAATCATTCACCTTAGCCTGCCGTGGGTCCAAGCCCTTCCCCGCGACATCTAGGGCAATGATCCTGTCGGTGACGATACCGAGCAGCTTGCCCTCTTCATTCACTACCAGGAGTGAGCCTATCTTCTCTCTTCTCATCTTGGAGGCGGCCTCTTGAGCTGAGGCCTCGGGGCCGATGCAAACAGCTCTCTTAGTCATTATGTCCTTGACCTTCATCTTACTCACCCTCTTATACAATTAAGCAGTTGACAGTCGACAGTCGACGGATTAGTTATTCGTTATTAGGAATTCGTTATTAGGAATTCGTTATTCATTACTAGTAATTCGTTATTAGCTCAGCTCTTCCTAATTCCGAGTTTCAAGTTTCGAATTCCTAATTTCGAGTTTCTAATTCCTAGTTGCGAGTTTCTAATTTCGAATTCCTCGCCGGTCCTCACCGGTCACCGGGGGTC
>DNCG01000068.1 GCA_003491635.1 Actinomycetota bacterium | reverse complement strand
TAGTTTAGTTGAGATCAGTCGAGGGAAAGTTCGAATGCTTGCTTCCCCTTGCCCCAACAAAATGTGTGTGGGTCAAGGGTGGATTGAAGACCCCAACCAGGTGATAGTTTGTGCCCCCAATCGGGTGATCATCAAAATCGCTGGGGGGCGAGGGGACGAGTTGGATGCTGTTAGCAGGTAGATGTCCGGGGAGACTTAGAATGAGATCCACCAGAAAATTAATGATGCTGTCCTTCTTGCTGGCTGCGGGCATTGTTCTTTACGTTATGGAAGCTCTTTATTTGCCTTCTCTTCCAGTGCCCGGTGCTAAGCTCGGCTTAACCAGCATCGCCACCCTCATTGTTTTGGCGCTTTACTCTTGGCGGGAGTGTCTTCTGCATGTAGTGGCCCGAACCGTCATCGGATCCATGCTCGCTGGAACCTTTCTCACGCCCGCTTTTCTCTTTAGTTTTACCGGGGCGCTAATGAGTGCTCTTGTAATGATCCTTGTTTATGAGAAGTTCTATGGCAAGCTTAGCCTGGCAGGGGTGAGTCTTACGGGAGCCACAACGCATAATATGGCGCAGTTGATTCTGGCCGCTTTTTTCGTTGGTCATCCGGGGGTTTTTTTTCAGACACCTTTTTTGATACTGATCGCTATTCCCACGGGTGTTTTTAATGGGGTCGCCGCTGGTTATCTGGTCCAAAGAACAATGGCCTTATCTGTCTAGTACCATTACAACTTAATTTGCCTAATTAGTCTTACCCCATTAGAAAGGTGACCTTCTAACGGCGTTAGCTGAAAATAGTTGTAACGGCACTAGTAATGGGTGGGGGGATTGAATTCTGGGGAAGAAGACGAAAAAGAAAAACTATTTAACTATAAAGGATTTTCCTCCCGAAATTAGACCAAGGGAAAGACTTTTTCGTTGTGGTCCTGAGAGTCTTTCCGATGCCGAGCTTTTGGCCATAGTGATAGGTACGGGTCGGGAGGGAGAGACGGCGATCCAGTTAAGTCAGCGGATTCTAAGTGAGTTCGGGGTTTTAGGTACTCTCGGCAGGGCTAGTTTGGAGGAGCTTTCACTGATCGAGGGCATTGGTGAAGCCAAGGCGGCCAGGATTTTGGCTTCTCTGGAATTGGGAAGGAGATTGTCCATTCCCATTTCGACGAGGAGACCCATTATTTCCACTCCCCGTGATGCGGCTGATCTGCTTATGTCAGAGATGCGTTACTTTGACAAAGAACATTTTAAGGCTTTGATATTGAATACCAAGAATGAAGTATTGAAGGTGGTGGATATCTCCATAGGAAGCTTGAATTCGGCCGTTGTTCACCCGCGGGAACTGTTTAAAATTGCCATCAAACATAGTGGTGCGGCGGTGATCGTCGTCCACAATCACCCCAGTGGGGATGCTACTCCCAGTTCCGAGGATATAGCTTTGACCAAGCGTCTCGCTAGAGCCGGTGAGGTTTTGGGTATTGACTTCCTCGACCACATCGTTGTCGGGGATGGTGAGTTCATCAGTCTTAAAGAACGGGAATTTTTTTAAGTGATTTGTCGGATAAAAAATGATATTATTCTTATTTAGTCTGC
This sequence comes from Actinomycetota bacterium, assembly GCA_003491635.1. Lineage (GTDB taxonomy): Bacteria > Actinomycetota > Aquicultoria > Subteraquimicrobiales > UBA9087 > UBA9087. The sequence continues at coordinate 2,989 of DNCG01000068.1, read as the reverse complement.
GGTAAAAGCGGGGGTGTTCGTGAGTATTAGAGGAAGGGGTTTTATGTTTGATTTTTTGGCGCTTCCCTTTGGGAAGGATATGGCAGTTGATCTAGGAACGGCGAATACGAAGGTTCATGTCAAGGGGCAGGGGATTGTTCTAATAGAGCCGTCTGTGGTGGCTATCGAGAAAGACAGCGGAAAGATATTGGCGGTGGGCTCGGAGGCGAAGAAAATGCTGGGAAGAACCCCCGGTAATATCGTGGCTATAAGGCCGCTCAAAGATGGGGTCATTGCCGACTTTGATGTGACGGAGAGCATGCTCCGCTATTTCATTCAAAGGGTCCACAAAAGACGGTTTGCCGTGCGTCCCCAGGTCATAGTCTGTGTTCCTTCCGGCGTCACTGAGGTTGAAAAACGAGCCGTCTTCGAGGCTACTCTCCAAGCTGGCGCCCGGGCCGCCTATCTAATCGAGGAACCAATGGCTGCTGCCATAGGAGCAGGACTTCCCATACAAGAGCCTACCGGGAATATGATCGTTGATATTGGGGGAGGAACCACCGAGGTGGCGGTCATTTCTCTGGGCGGAATCGTTTGCAGTGAATCGATTCGGATTGGCGGAGATGAGATGGATGAAGCCATCATTTCTCGCATAAAGAAGGAGTACAATATCATAGTGGGTGAGAGAACGGCTGAGGAAATAAAGATAGAGATAGGTTCGGCCTATCCTCTTCCTGATGAGGAGGATGCGGAAGTTAGGGGACGTGATTTGCTCACGGGTTTACCTAAAAATATCATTATTTCCTCCGAGGAGATTCGTGGGGCTATCGAGGAACCACTCTCGGCGATTATCCTGGCCATCAAATCCACGCTCGAAAAAACTCCTCCCGAACTTTCAAGCGATATCATGAATCGGGGAATAGTCCTTACCGGTGGAGGCTCCCTGCTTAAAGGTTTGGATGAGAGGCTACGGCAGGAAACGGGAATGTCGGTTCACTTATCCGAAGATCCACTTACTTGCGTGGTTGTGGGCTCCGGCAAGGCTTTGGAAGAGATGAGTATCCTCCGAAAGGTGTCCATAGGTAGGCGTCGGTAAAGTTTGTCTTCGCCAACTAAAGGAGTTGCCTCTCTTGTATCCGCCCAGGAAAAGGTTAAACCAGATAATCCTCGTTGTCTTGATATTATTGAGCATAGCGATCATAACTCTCCACCATAAAGAGGGCGAAGAAGGTTTTCTGCACCGTACTCAGGGATTCGTGACCAATCTTATTTCTCCCCTCCAGTCTGGCGTCTCGCGGGTGGTAAACTCCTTTCGGCATGGCTGGGGGTATATTTTTGAGCTTGGACAGTTGCGGGAGGAGAACCGTCAACTGAGAAGGGAGGTTGCCGAGTTTCGGAGGGAACTCATTTCTTTACGGGGGATGGAGAGGGAAAACCGGCGTTTAAGGAAACTCGTCGGTTTCAAGGAAAAACTGGAGTATCGAACGATTCCTGCCCACGTCATTGGGAAGTCTCCCACGGAATGGCAGTCCACGATCATTTTCGACAGGGGATCGGCCGATGGCGTTGCCAAGGACATGCCCGTGGTGGTCGAAGAGGGCCTTGTGGGTCGGGTAATTGAGGTAGCCTCTCATGCCACGCAGGTTCAATTGATCACGGATCGAAAGAGTGGTGTGGCTGCTCAAATCTTAAGGACGGGCGAGACTGGAGTCGTTGAGGGACAGATTGGTGGGGAGCTTGGGCTCCAGTTTATCCCCAAGGATTCCTCGGTCAAGAAGGGTGACATTATTATAACTTCGGGTCTAGGGGGAGTTTTTCCCAAGGGAGTTCCGATCGGCAAAGTGGTAGAGGTCAAGGGGAGGACACATGATTTGTACAAGAGGATAAAGGTAAAATCGGTCGTCGACTTCTCCAGACTAGAAGAGGTTCTCATCATCACCGACTTTCCTTTAACTCCCCCATTTGCTTCCAGTGAGGGGAGATAAAATGCGATTCACCATATTTGGATTCTTTGTTTTGCTCCTCTCTTTTATTCTTCAAACAACGTTGGTTCCCCATCTCAAAATCTTCGGTGCTCAACCCGACCTTATCCTCGTTGTCGTGGCCGTTTATGCCTTCATTCACGGTTCGGCTGGGGGCTCCATCGGCGGTTTCTTCGGTGGTCTATTGCAAGATATGGTTTTGATCAGGAATATGGGATTCAATGCCCTTTGTAAGACCATCGTGGGTTATCTGGCCGGTCTTGTGGAGAGAACCGTCTTTGCCGAGAGCATCTTGCTGCCCATGGTCGCTATTTTCATCGCCAGCCTGATCCATGAGACAATCTATCTAAGTTTTTCCATTTTTCTAGGGGAGGCCATCTCACTTGATCTCTCCCTGTGGAGGATTGTTATCCCATCTGCCATCTACAATGCCATTCTAGCCCTCCTGATTTATCCTCTCCTTTGCAGGATAAGTATTTATGAGGAGGGAGTGCCCAGGTTCAAGTGAAGTGGTGTGATGGAAAGTGACCAGACCAATTGAACGCATCCAACTAAGGCTAGTTCTTTTAAGCGCCATTGCTCTGGTGGTCTTTGTTTTGCTCCTGGGCAGGTTGTGGTTTCTCCAGGTATTAGCTGGTGATAAGTACGCTGAGCTAGCCGAGGGCAACAGGATAAGATTGATTTTGGTCGATGCCCCACGGGGCATCATCTACGATCGCAATGGATATGTTCTGGTGGGCAATAGACCGAGCCTCACCGTTTCCCTCGATCCTTTCCTCGATGGCGTAAAGCCACGTGGTGGCCACGCCACTTTACGTGGAGATAAGAGAGGGGTGATCGAGCGTCTCTCCAAGGTTCTGGGTATGACATCCCGAGAGATAGAGGAGAAACTCCGGGAGAAAACCGCCGATCCCCTAAAACCCAGAGCGATAAAGCGAGATGTGGATATGCAGACCATTGCCTATCTGAAGGAACACCAGCCTGATTTCCCCGGGGTAACAATAGGGGTGGAATCCGCTAGAGATTAT
>DNCG01000050.1:1325-3260 GCA_003491635.1 Actinomycetota bacterium | reverse complement strand
ATTCTGTAATTTTAAAAGTTTAAGGAGAGAGAAAAATTGACCAACAGTGAAGTTGTTCTCACACCAGAGGGATATAAAAAGTTATTGGATGAACTCGACTATTTGACCAAGAAGAGGCGAAGGGAGATAGCTGAAAGGATAAAAGAGTCGATCGAGTTTGGGGAGCTGGCGGAGAACCCCGAGTACAACGATGCCAAAAACGAGCAGGCTTTTGTGGAGGGGCGCATTGCTCAAATAAATGAGTTGCTTGCCAAGGCGAAGGTGATTCGGAGAAGGGGCGCCAAAACTGACAGGGTTGTTTTGGGTTCCAGGGTGACCCTGAGAGATCTTGAAACCGGTGAGGAGGAGGATTATCTTCTGGTGGGTTCCGTTGAGGCGGACCCGAGCAATCATCGAATCTCCAACGAGTCTCCAGTTGGTAAGGCCATCATCGGAAAAAAACCCGGGGAGATAGTGAGAGTGGAGGTTCCCACCGGCTATTTGGAATACGAGGTAGTCAAGATAAAGAAGAAGTGAATCGGCAGAATGCGGTCGAAAACATCGTGTGGAATATCGCCCCGCCAATGGCGGGGCGATTCTGTGTTTTTTAGTCCCTATATAGTAATATTTGAGTAGGCTAGACATAAATCATCTGAGGCAGTTCTTTTGTTAAAAGTGGCGTTATCTTGGGTTTAAATTCTAATTTCAAAATACTAAGCACTAAACAATATCAAATGTCCAAAATTCAAAAATCAAAACGAAATGAAAATGTGAGTTAGAAGGGTGTTTAGGATTTCAGAAATTTGGATTTTGAATTTGTTTAGGATTTAGGATTTCGAATTTAGGATTTACAACTTGCTTTCTGGGATTATGTCTAGGGCATAGTAGTATTTGAGTAGAGTAATATTTGAGTAGACTTTTTGGAATAGAGGAAGAATGGGCACAAAGACGGGTTATTGGGCGGATAATATTGCTGGCAGGGTGATCAAGAATCGAGGCCTTAAGCAGGTCGTGGCCACCGGCATTACCCCCTCGGGACCAATCCATCTGGGGAACCTGAGGGAGGTTGTGACGGCCGATGCTTCCTTCCGAGCCTTGAAGGAGGGGGGAGCGGAGGCGAGCTTGATCTACGTTGCCGATACATCTGATCCCTTGAGAAGAGTTTATCCCTTTCTTCCCAGTTCTTATGAGGAGTATGTGGGCAAACCCCTTTATAGAATCCCCGACCCTGACGGTTGTTGTGAAAACTACGCCGAGCACTTCTTGAAGCCATTTTTGAATGCCCTTGGCAGTTTGGGGGTGACACCGACAATTTACAGAGCTCATGAGCTTTACCGAGAGGGTATCTATACGGAAGTGATCTCCGAGGCTTTGGTGAATAGAGATAAGATCGCTTCGATCTTGAAGGAGAAGACCGGGAGAGATATTTCCGAAGATTGGATGCCCTTCAATGTGGAGTGCCAGGTTTGCGAGAGCGTCACCGACACAAGAATAGTCCAGGTGGATGTCTCCAGCCACACCATCGATTACACATGTGAATGTGGGCATAAGGGCGTGGCGGATTACGGAAAGGGTATGGGCAAGCTTCCCTGGCGCATCGATTGGCCGGCCCGCTGGAAAGCTCTGGGGGTCACGGTAGAACCTTTTGGTAAGGATCACGCCACCGCGGGGGGATCGTATGATACTGGGAGCGAAATCTCCAGGGAGGTCTTTGGCTATGAACCACCCAGCCCCATCGTTTATGAGTGGATCTATTTGAAAGGCAAGGGGGCGATGGCGAGCTCGACCGGGGTGGCCATCTCCGCCCAGGAGATGCTCGATATTGTCCCCCCCGAAGTCGTTCGCTTTCTCATCTTGAGGGTTAGACCGGAGAAGCACATCGAGTTCGATCCGGGGAGTGGACTACTTCAGCTCATCGACGAATATCAGGGGGTTGAGCGATCTTATTTTGCCCGG
>DNCG01000050.1:0-1128 GCA_003491635.1 Actinomycetota bacterium | reverse complement strand
AAGGAGGTCCCACCCCAGATTCCCTTTCTACATCTGGTTCTGGCTGCTCAGATGGTTGGTTCGGATGTGAGGCGAGCCGTGGAGGTTCTAGGAAGAAGCGGTTACGTTGTCGGGGATACGGGATGGCTTTCTCGCCGACTCCACCATGCCAGGAATTGGTTGACCGGTTATGCTCCGGATGTTTTCAAGTTTAAGGTCAGAGAAGAGCTGCCCGCCGAGGTTGTCGAGCTCTCGGGGGAGCAAAAGAAGCTCTTGGCTATCTTGGCCGAGAGGTTTAGGGATTGCGAATGGCGGGCGGAAGGAATACATAATCTCATTCACGAGCATGGCAAGCGGTTGGGTTTGAGTCCAGCCCGATCCTTTCAGGCTATTTACCTTGCCTTATTGGGAAAGAAATCCGGTCCTCGAGCTGGCTGGTTCATCACTTCCCTGGACAGAGCCTTCGTTGTCCAGAGATTTCTGGAAGCCTCGGTTTGATTTCTCGCTTAAGCATCCGTCCTGGAGCGTTGGTTTAAGTCCACCATCGTGATAAAATAAGGTTGTCTTCGGGAGAGGAAAAACTATGCTTTGCGACGAATGCCATAAGAATTTGGCCACCGTTCATTTAACCAGAATTGTGGGTGATGAGACGACCGAGCTTCACCTCTGCGAGGAGTGCACCCGGAAGCTGGCCGGTGAGTCCTCATTGAATTTTTTCTTTACTTTTCCGAAATTACTGGCGGACGTTTTCGATCTGGAGGATCCCCAGAGTTTTGCCAAGCTCTTCAAGGAGAGTCTGTTTGAGGGCGAGAGCGCCCTCTCCTGTCCCACCTGCGGAACCACCTTCAGCGATATCAGGGAAAGCGGAAAGCTTGGTTGCGGTGAATGCTACGAGGTATTCAAAGCCAGGTTGACACCCATTTTGGAGAGAATTCACGGGAGCTGCCAGTATGCCGGAAAGGTTCCTCGGCGAGCCGCGGGGCAGATGAAGGCCAGAATTGAGATTCGAACCCTCCGTCGTCGGTTGGAGGAGCTCGTCAAGAAGGAGGAATACGAAAAGGCCGCCGAGATCAGGGATCGGATCAAGAATCTGGAAAGCAAGCTTACTGTCTCTCTGAAGAGTGAATGAGATTTTTGGAGGAAGGATGC
>DNCG01000052.1 GCA_003491635.1 Actinomycetota bacterium | reverse complement strand
GAGCGAATTAAAGATATCTTATTGGACGAAGAGATAGTCACGGCGGAGCAATTGGGTGAGGCCGAGAAGGTTGCGGAGAAGAAGGATGTATCTTTGGTCCAGGTCCTCATCGATAAGGGCTTGATCAACGAAGTTACGCTGGCTTCCATTCTGGCCAAACAGAGGGGTCTTCCCTTTGTCGATCTCACCGAATACCAGATCGATGCCAATGCAGTGGTCACGATCTCCGAGGATATGGCTCGACGCTACACCGTTTTGCCCCTTGGTTTTGAGGGGAATAAGCTGGTGGTGGCCATGGCCGATCCGGCCAACATCTTTGCCATTGATGACCTTAGGATCGTCACCGGTTATGACATCAAGCCGGTGGTGGCGACCGAGTCCGACCTGCTGGCGGTCGTCGGCCATTGCTTCAGAATGGGAGAGGCCGTTGAGGAAGAGATCGAGAAGGCCGCCGAGGGAGAGGTTGGTCTGGAGAAAATTCGTGAAGTGGCCGCGGAGGCCCCCATCGTTAAGCTGGTCAATTTGATCATCACCCGCGCTATTCGTGATCGCGCCAGTGACATCCATATCGAGCCTCAGGAGAGGGATTTGAGGGTTAGATATCGAATTGATGGTGTCCTTCATGAGGTTATGCGTTCTCCCAAGCGAATTCAACCGGCCCTTCTTTCCCGTTTTAAGGTCATGGCCGGAATGGACATCGCCGAGCACCGAAGACCTCAGGATGGACATTGCGCTTTGACCGTTGGGGGCAAAGCCTATGATTTCAGGGTGGCAACTCTTCCCACGGTCTACGGGGAACGTGTCGTTCTGCGGATTCTGGAAAAGGAGAGCATCCTTTTTAAACTGGAAGACCTGGGGTTCTTGCCCGAAAGTCTGGAGAGATTCAAATTCTCCTTTACCAAACCATATGGGGCGATTTTGATAACGGGACCGACGGGAAGTGGTAAGTCTACGACTCTGTATGCCACGCTTAACGTGTTGAATGTAGCGGAGAAAAACATCGTTACCATCGAGGATCCGGTGGAATACAGGTTGCCCGGGATAAATCAGATTCAGATCAACACCAAAGCCGGTTTGACCTTTGCCAGGGGCCTTCGATCGATATTGAGAGCTGCACCTGACATCATCATGGTTGGAGAGATAAGAGACAGGGAGACAGCTCAGATCGCCATCGAGGCTGCTCTTACCGGGCACCTCGTTTTCAGTACTCTTCACACAAACGATGCCCCGGGTGCCATAACGAGATTGACTGAGATGGGAATTCCTCCTTTCCTAACGGCATCGGCTGTGGATTGCGTTCAAGCCCAACGGCTGGCCAGGAGATTATGCAAGGAGTGCAAGGAGGCTTATGAGCCCTCCCCTGAGATGCTAGAGCGGGTCGGTTTCTCTTTCGATGGCAAGGTGCCTACCCTCTATAAAGTGAAGGGTTGCAAGAAGTGCAACAACACAGGTTACAAGGGGAGAATCGGCATCTATGAAATCATGATGGTGAGCGAGACCGTCGAGCGACTCACCGTGGAAAGGGCGACGGCCGAGCAAATCAAGGAGGTGGCCATTGCCGAGGGTATGAAGACCCTCCGGGAGGATGGTCTTGAGAAGGTGCGTCTTGGGATCACCTCACTGGAAGAGATATTGAGGGTTGTGGTTTAATTTTGGACCTGCCCGCCATTGCCTACGGCTTCAGGCGTTGGACTTCGGCGAGCTCAGGACATTCGGCTGAGCTCAGTCGAAGCCTCGAGTCGCAGGCGGTGGATTCGCCGGATGACGGATGCGATAAGGTTCTGAAAGGAGGAGTTAGTTGTCTGCTTTAAATGACCTATTGATGGAGGCGTTTGAGAAGGGAGCTTCCGATTTGCATCTAACGGTGGGGATTCCTCCCACCATAAGAGTTTATGGGGTTTTAGTTCATCTCGATCACTCCGTTTTGGCTCAGGAGGATACAAAAGGGCTTGTTTACAGTATTCTCAACGATGAACAGAGAGAGCGCCTCGAGAAGAATTGGGAGTTGGACTTTTCTTATTCTCTTCCCGATAAAGCGCGCTTCAGGGTGAATGTCTACTTCCAAAAGGGAAGCCTTGCTGCCGCTTTCCGTTTGATCCCCGCGGAGATAAGGAGATTGGAGGAGTTGGGCCTTCCCTCAATCCTCGAGGGTTTAGCCAAGAAGCCGAGGGGTTTCGTTCTGGTCACGGGGCCAACAGGTAGCGGAAAGACCACCACCTTGGCCTCCCTCGTTGATATAATTAATGAAACTCGGGAGGTGCACATAATTACGATAGAGGACCCGATCGAATATCTGCACCAGCATAAAAAGGCCATCGTTAACCAGAGGGAGGTTGGATCCGACACTAAGGCATTTGCCAGCGCCTTAAAATATGTGCTCAGACAGGACCCCGATGTCATCTTGATTGGTGAGATGCGGGATCTCGAGACCATTTCCGTGGCCCTGACTGCGGCTGAGACGGGGCATCTGGTCTTTGCCACCCTCCATACTCAAGATTCCCCGCAGACCATCGATCGGATCATTGATGTCTTTCCCCCCCACCAACAACAGCAGGTGCGAATTCAGTTGGCCGGCACCCTTCAGGGTATAATCTCTCAGCAGCTTCTTCCCGCGAGTGGTGGGAGCGGGAGGATAGTTGCCGTTGAAGTCCTTGTGCCTACCCCGGCTGTCCGGAACATGATCAGGGAGGCCAAGACGCATCAGATCTACAATGCCATTCAAACAGGGCAGAAGTATGGTATGCAGACAATGGATCAAGCCCTGGCCGATCTTTATAGAAAGGGAAAGATAACTTATGAAGTGGCCCTGGAAAGAGCGATAGATCCTCATGATTTGAAGCAGCTCTTGGGTAAGGCATAACGAGAGCAGAGAGTATGGAGTAGTAATTCGAAATTAGGAATTAGGAATTAGGAATTCGAAATTAGGAAAAGCTGAACGACTAACCAATTTCTAATAACGAATAACGAATTCCGAATAACGAAACAGGCTCCGAGCTCCGAGCTCTAAGCTGGGAAAGAAGGAATTTTGCTTCCTGGGTCGAAGCAATTAACTTCAGGTGGTGAGGGGACAGAGAGAAGGGTGTCAGTAAACCGTGAATCCGATTAAATCGAGGAAGTGATTAAATTGGCGGTTACTTTTACTTACAAGGTGAGAGACAGGCAAGGCAAGATCATCACAGACACCATCGAGGCCGATAGCCAGACAACCGTCGTTACCAAGTTGCGTCAGATGGGGTACATCGTTGTAAACATCGCCGAGAGGGCGGAGGTGACTCGCGGAGCCGGTCTAAGCTTTAAGGGCTTAAAGCGGATAAAACCCAAGGATCTGACCGTCTTCAGCCGGCAGTTTTCCACGATGATAAACGCGGGCCTCTCTATAACCAAGTGTCTGGGAATTCTGGCTGAGCAGACGGAAAATCCCAAGCTGGCCGGGGTCGTCGGCGAGTTGCAACGGGATGTGGAGGGTGGCAAGGCGCTCTCTGAGGCCCTGGCAAAACACCCCAAAGTGTTCCCACCCATATTTGTAAATATGGTTAGGGCTGGGGAGACCGGTGGTGTCCTGGATGAGGTGCTTGCCAGGGTGGCCGAGCATTTCGAGAAGGAAACGGTCTTGAAGGGCAGGATCAAATCGGCCATGGCTTACCCCACGGCCATGTTTTGCTTCTGCATGCTCATCATCTTTCTCATGATCACCTTCATCGTTCCCATGTTCGTGAGGATGTTTGCTACCCTGGGAGGGACGCTTCCTTTACCCACACAGATACTTCTCTCCGTAAGTAACTTCATTCGCGGCTTCTGGTATGTGATTCTGGCGGCAATAGTTGGATTGGGTTATGGTTATCGTCGCTTCGTGGCCACCGGCTTTGGGCGGCTTCAGGTCGACAAGCTGAAGCTAAAGCTACCCGTCTTCGGTGTTCTTGCCCGAAAGCTCTCCATAGCCAGATTCAGTCGCACCTTGGGAACTTTGATCTCCAGTGGTGTGCCCATCCTGCAGGCATTGGATATTGTCGGTGATACCGCTGGCAATGCCGTGGTGTCCAATGCGGTGAGGGAAACTCGATCCAGCATCAAGGAAGGGGAGACCATAGCCAGACCGTT
>DNCG01000001.1:2896-5654 GCA_003491635.1 Actinomycetota bacterium | reverse complement strand
CCATCTGCCATCAGCCATCAGCCATCTGCCATCAGCCATCAGTCATCTGCCATCAGCCATCAGCCATCAGCCAATTACCAGCCGCGAGTCTGAAGCAGGCTCTCCTCACTTATCTGGGATATCTCCAGACCAGGCATGGCCTTGCCCAGATTCCTGGAGACCTTGGCCAAAAGTTCTGGATCGTTATAGTGAGTGGTGGCTTCAACGATTGCCCTAGCCATAACCGCAGGATTCTCGGACTTAAATATCCCCGAACCAACAAAAACCCCATCGGCACCCAACTGCATCATTAAGGCGGCATCGGCGGGCGTGGCAACTCCCCCGGCAGCGAAGTTAACGACGGGGAGCTTTCCGATCCTGGCCACCTCGCGGACCAGTTCATAAGGAGCCTGGAGTTCTTTGGAGGCGGCCATCAGTTCATCCTCGGGAAGACCTTGAAGACGACGAATCTCCCCCATGATGGCGCGCATGTGGCGGACGGCCTCTACTACATTACCCGTTCCAGCTTCACCCTTAGTTCGAATCATTGCAGCACCTTCGCCGATACGGCGCAGGGCCTCGCCGAGATTCCGCGCACCGCAAACGAAGGGCACTTTGAACTTCCACTTGTCGATGTGATTCTCCTCGTCGGCTGGGGTTAAGACTTCACTTTCATCGATGTAGTCCACGCCCAGGGCCTCGAGTATCTGAGCTTCAACGAAGTGACCGATCCTGACCTTGGCCATCACCGGTATGGTCACCGTCTTCATAATCTCCTCGATTATGGCGGGATCGGCCATTCTCGCCACCCCACCGGCAGCCCGAATATCGGCGGGCACCCTCTCGAGGGCCATAACAGCCACCGCTCCAGCTTCCTCGGCAATCTTGGCCTGCTCGAACATGGTGACATCCATTATCACACCACCCTTGAGCATCTCGGCCAATCCAGTTTTAACCCGCAATGTACCGCGTTTTACCATCCACAACCTCCAAAATTCCCCATAAACACAGTTAAAATGATACTAGATAAAAGGTGGAGTAGCAAGTTGTCGCCGATGGGGAAGCCATCCGATCAATGAATTAATGATATACTTTTGGCGACCGAGGAGGAAGCTGGAAATGCCGAGAAATAAGCTGAAGTGCATCTCTATTCTACTGATCCTTCTTCTTGCCTTGAGCCTGACCGGTTTCGGCTGCTGGGAGTTGCCAAAAACCCCACTTTCACCCAAAGCCCCGGTCGAGACCGCCCCGGAAGAGGCTGAACGACCTATACCCACCAAGGGTCTTCGCTTCATAGTTTTCGGCGACAACAGGCCCGCCAATCCAGAAAGTCCTCAGCCAAAGATGTTCAAACAGCTCATCAAGCAGATGGAGCTGGACCAGCCAGACCTGGTCTTCAGCATGGGAGATATGGTGATGGGAAAAACCCAAGATCCCACCCTTTATCGCCGGCAATACCTGGATTTCCTGGAAATAATCGAGGAGCTCGATGTCCCCTTCTACGCAGCGGCGGGAAATCACGACGCCTACAACAGCATCGGCCAGTCCCTTTTCCAGGAACTGATCAACCCAGACCTCTACTATTCGCTAGACTATGGGGACTCGCACTTCATCCTGCTGAATACGGATATAGTTGACCAGGCCGGAAAAATTGCTGAGCCACAGCTCTCCTGGCTAAAACAAGACCTGGAAGCGCACAAAGACGCCTCCCACATCTTCGTCTTCATGCACCGCCCCCCATATTCAGTGATGAATCCAGAGTCAAAAAAGAGTAAGCACATCTCCTTCGTGGATACGGAAAATCGCGACGAGATAAGGGGTTTGATGAGAAGTTACGGCGTTGATGTGGTCTTCGCCGGACACGAGCACTTCTTCAACAAGCAAGTCCACGATGGGGTGACCTACATCATCACCGGATGCGCCGGCGCCTTCCCCTACGCTGATGCAGAGCACGGAGGGATATTCCACTATACGCTGGTCGAAATCGATAAAGAAGTGAGGATAACCGTGGTCAAGTTGGGCGGCGGGAGGATCGATCCCGATAGCATCCCCACGCCCAAATTTTAAGAAATCTACCTCTGGCAGTTCGGGCAAAAATGGGCACTCCGCCCACCCAGCCTTATCCTCTTGATGGACGCCCCACACCTGTAACAGGACTCTCCCTCCCGCCCGTAGACCTGCAGGTGAGGTACGTACTGCCCCTGTCTCCCGTAGATGTCCACGTAGAGATCCACCGAGGAGCCCCTATGCTTCAAGGCGGCGGGCAAGATCGTCTGGATGCCCTCGTAGATCAGTTCCTTCTCCTGCTCCATGAGCGTGGAGACATCCCGCGTTGGCTGAACGCCGGCGTAATGCAGAACTTCATCCGAGTAGATGTTGCCAAGACCGGAGATAAACTTCTGTTCCATGAGCAGAGGTTTCACCTTCCCCCGCTTCTTTGTGACCAGCAGATTCTTAAACTCACCCAGTGTCATCTCCAGAGCCTCCGGTCCAAACTCAGCCAGCTCGGGCATCTCCTCGAGTCTGCCGCTGGGCACCAGCTTGATGTAGCCAAACCTGCGCAAATCCCAGAGGCGAAGCTGATGACCATCGTCCAGATGAAAAACAATATGAGTGTGAGCATCGAGGGGTTCCCGGGGCTCCACGTACAAAAGACGACCGGTGAGCTTGAGATGAATGAGCAAACTTTCCCCCGTGGAAAGTTCAAGGATGATGAGTTTCGCCCTTCTCTTTGCACCCTCAATCTTTGCCCCCTTTACCCTCTCCTCGAACTCCTCAG
>DNCG01000001.1:0-2705 GCA_003491635.1 Actinomycetota bacterium | reverse complement strand
TTCCCTTGACCGTCTCATCTAATTCGCGTCGAATCGTTTCGACCTCGGGCATCTCTGGCATCCTAACTCACCCCAAAAAAATTTTTAAAATTTTTTGAAATTTTTCTTGACATCCATTCTCGATAGGATTATGTTGTATTTGGTCCCGGATGACTAAGTAGCGAAATCCGAAAGGAAAGTATCGAAAGGTTGTCCGGGGCCATTCTTATCCCCAAAATTCCACATGCTCGGATAGATCGACCTTCTTCTCCACGGTCCTCATCGTGGCGGGATAGCCAATGGGCATGATGGCCATCAGCTCATCCCTAGTCTTAAAGAAATCTTCGATCAGCTCCTGGGGTATGAGGAGAGGCACACCTAGCCAGACTGCCCCCAGACCTTGTGCATGAGTCGCTAGAAGCATATTCTCCACAGCCGCCGCCACGCTTTGAATCTCCATCGTGTGCAGGATCTCGCGACGACTGTAAGGGAAATACCTCTCGACCTTCGACATGAAGGTGGCCGCATTGAAAACAGCAATGACAGCTGGAGCCTCCTTTATCATCCTCGCCGAATGTCTCAACAACCGATTGACGTAAAAGCCGGTGAAAGATCTATAACGTTTCTCCCTCGAGACGGAGAACAAGAATTCGGCTAAAGCGTCCTTCTTCTCCCCTCGAAGGACAACGAACCTCCAGGGTTGGCTGTTGTGGGCAGAGGGAGCTGCACAACCGGCTTCAAGGATGGACATCAGTGTAGCTTCTGAAAGAGATCTGTTCTGAAAGTGACGGACGCTCCGCCTGGTCTTGATCACATCGAGAAATCTCATCGGCTTCCCCCTACTTCCGTAATTCGACGTGACGGAGAATACACCTCCGAAGAGACTTTTAGTCGATCGCTTGATAACTTGCCTCCTGGATTATCCTGCTTCGTTGAAGGAAAAATCGGCGCGAATGTAGAAGATAATTGCGTCAACATAAGAATAATACAGGGAGGGATGAATTGAAATGAAAAGGGTTTTCGTCTTTCTGGTCTGTATCGCTCTGATCTTCGTTTCAGCCTGCGCGAAAGCACCCGAGAAAAAAGTTGAGGTGACCAAGGAAGAAGTCGCTACGGAAACGGTTGAACCCGAAGAGGAGACTGTGCCCGCCGAGGAAGAGACTGCGGTACCGGCTCCAACACCGGCTCCGACGCCCAAACGAGAGACGACACCATCGCCGTCACCCCCGCCGGTGGAGGAGATGGTCTACATCTCCAGCGCTGGAGGAAAATATGACTCGTTTTACCATAAGGAGGCGACCTGCCCAGAAGTGTCTCGCAATCCCAGCTATTATAATCGCATCTCCAAGAGCCAAGCGGAAGCCGATGGTTGGCTGCCCCATCCTGACTGCCACGGTTGTCCGCCAAATCCTGGAGACCCCGAAGTGGTTGTGATAGGAGGATCATCAGGAGGATCACCCTATTATCACTCCTACCCAAACACTTGTGGTCTTGCGGCGCTCATGTGCAAGAGGCTCATACGTCTGAATCAAGCGAAGTGGCTGGGAAAGACACCGTGTCCGACTTGTAGCCCACCGCCACCGGAGTGAGGAAGTAGGAAGAACCTCGGAAAAATCCACTCTACTCGGATGTGCCCTCAAAGGCCATCTCCCGGAGTCTTTCCACTCTTTCCTCAATAGGTGGATGGGTGTTGAAGAGGTTGTTGATCGCCCCGCCGATGTCCTTCAGGGGATTTACTATGTACAGGTGGGCGGTGGCTTTGTTGGCGACCTCTAAGGGTTCGCGATCGGCGGCCAGCTTCTCAAGGGCGTTGGCCAATCCTTCAGGGTAGCGGGTGAGCATCCCCCCACTAGCGTCAGCCAGGAATTCTCTCTGGCGCGAGAGGGCCAGGCGCATCAATTGCGCGATCAAAGGAGCTAGAATGGCCAGAATTAAACCGATGAGCAAGAGGACGCTCCCGCCACTACTGCCCCTATCCCTTCGGCGCCCGCCCCACCAGAAACTTCGGAGCAACCAGTCGGAGAGAAGAGCGATGACCCCGACCATCACCACAGCCAGGGTGGCGAGACGGATGTCGTAGTTCTTGATATGGCTCATCTCGTGAGCGATGACCCCTTCCAGCTCCACCCTGTTCATTTTCTCGATGAGTCCCGTCGTCACCGCGATGGCTGAATGCTCGGGGTCGCGGCCGGTGGCGAAAGCGTTGGGGGCGGTGTCGTCTATCACGTACATCTTTGGAGTAGGGACACCAGCGGCTATGGCCAGGCCCTCGATGACATTGTAGAGATAGGGGTACTCTTCCTTCTCGACCGGACGGGCGCGACTCATCGTGAGCACTATCTTGTCGCTGTGATAATAACCGGTCCAACTCATAGCGATGGCTATGATGAGAGCCAGAACCACCCCGCCGTAGCCTATCCGCATCAACTGACCAAAGACGTAGCCCAGAAAAATGACGAAGGCGGCGAAAATTATCATTATCAGCCAGGATCTCCTGACATTACTGGCAATCTGTTCGTACATTCGGCAAAACCTCTTTTAATGCCGGATAACAGATGTCGCTATTTGTTATTCGGAATTCGTTATTAAGAAAGGGTTCAAGGAGTCGAGGATTCTAGGATTCAAGTGTCTGTTTTCTAAAGATTTAATAAGTTATAGTCTTTTAGCATTTCACTTGACCCCTCGAATCCCGTATAGGGACATAGTCCCCCCCGTAAAAGGGACGT
>DNCG01000085.1:2076-3151 GCA_003491635.1 Actinomycetota bacterium | reverse complement strand
TTTGCGTGGCCGTGGCGGAATATTTCGATGTGACTTTACCCCAGGGCGGTTCGGTTTCGGTTAGTTCGGCTAACATACTCTCCGCTCTATTCTTGTTCCCCCTCCCTCAGGTTATGGTGATTGCGCTGGTTGGGGTGTTGCTGGGGGGACTGGTAAGGCGGAGATTGAGAGAGGAGATCGTTCCCACCGGCGATATTGTTCTACCGCTTGCCCAGATTTCAATAGTGGTCCCCCTCACCGCGGCCATCTTCCATTTGTTCGGCGGAGAGGTCGGCAAAATAAATTTGTTCAGAGATGCCATCCCCCTTCTTGGCGCTTGTTTGACTTACTTTTTCGCCGAGGTGAGTCTGGATCAGCTTGTTTTCAGTCTCAGGCGAGGGATATCATTTTTCTCGTCCTGGGTCGGGACGGTTCAGCTCTTGGGTCTCACCTATGTAGCTTCGTTTGCTACGGCTACCCTCGTGGCCTTGCTGTATCGGACCATGAGCTTTTGGAGCGCCCCCCTTTTTCTTCTTCCACTCTTGGTGACCAGGTATTCCTTCAAGCTTTATTTGGATATAAAGAGGACCTACTATGACACGATCAAGGCACTGACAACGGCGATGGAGTCTCAGGACCCAAATCGCCTCGGTCATGCGGAGAGAGTGGTCAACTACTCCTTTGACATTGCTCGCGAGCTTGGCATCCGCGGCCGTCAACTGGAGCTGATTGGATATGCCGCTTTTCTTCATGACATCGGAAAGGTGGGCATTGAGGAGGATACGTTGGATTCTGTTCTTGAATCGGCTGAGGCCCGCAGGGGAGAAGCGTCCCATGGCGAAACGGGTGCGGACATACTCGAGCAGGTGGAGTTCTTCAGAGACGCTTCCGATATCGTTCGAAAGCATCACCATCTCTTCGACAATGGGAGTGGGTCTCCTGGAAGAGATGTCCCCATCGGTTCGCGTATCATAAATCTTGCCAGCTATTTTGATGAACTGACGCAGATGGAGTTACCGGAGAGGCGCTTAACTCCTCATCAGGCGATGACGCGGATCAAAAAGGAACAGGGTTTGCGTTTTGATCCGAAGGTAGT
>DNCG01000085.1:0-1902 GCA_003491635.1 Actinomycetota bacterium | reverse complement strand
AAGCTCCTCACCGCAGTTTAAATTGCCTCTATGACTCGGAGCTGTCACACGCTATCTATTTCGAGATGTACCTTTGCGCCAAGTTGATGGATATTCTTCTTAAGATGAAGAGCAGATAGCATTATGCTAACTGCTCTTCATCTTTGTTTCCACGAGCCTTATCGGCTGCTTTTCAATCGTTATCGAATCACCCTTATGATATCGCTTTGGAAAGTTTTTAAGGGAGATTGAAAATAATTCCGGATACGACCAGACTGGCACTCGAATTCCTAAGACCGCCTGGCAACAAAACACCAGATAAACCCCCTCTTTCTCACTTTCGCACGAAAGTGAGAAAGAGGGGGTTGGAGATGGGGTGGTAGGGTGCCGCTGGATCACCAAAAATTTTCTGTGGTTTGGGGGCGATTGACCGTCGCGGGGTTTATAGCCCATAATAGACGGAGTAAACACCGGTCTTCGGAGAAGAATTGCTCGTAGATGCTCTACTTTTATCGCTCATTGTTGGATATATAAGAGGGGGAAACTTAAGGAGGCTCGCTTCTCTTGAGTTTAAGTTTCCCTGGCTTGTCATTTTGGCTTTTCTCATCCATTTCTTTCTCATGCCCCTCATTGGGCGATCCCTCCAATTTGGCCGAGTTTACGCTTTTTATGCGCTTATAATCTCCTACCTCCTCCTTTTCGCCGTCGTCTGGTTCAATAGAAAGAATAGATTCATTCAAATTATGGGAGTTGGCATCGCCTTAAACTTTCTGGTCATCCTCTTAAATGGGGGGATGCCGGTTCCCCTCACTCTGGTGCAGAAGTTTTGTCCTCAGGGTTATGAATATGTTGGGAATGTTCAGGGCTTTCTCCACATTCCCATGGTGGAGAGCACCCGTTTGAAGTTCCTGGGCGATTTGATTCCCTTTCCCGCTCTTTTGCCGCGTCCTTGCTTTGCTCTCGTCAGCCTTGGAGATGTTTTCCTCTCTGTGGGTGTTTTTCTTCTGATTCAGCGGGGGATGGTATACAGGGGAAAGCACGCTTTAAAGAGAGTGGTGGGCTTTAAGTGATGAGTAGCTAATAGCGAGTGACGAGGTGATAAACCCCGTGATACAATATTATCTGTGTGGTGAAAGACATGGTTTTTAAGCTGTTGGAAAAAGTCCTTCGCGCCGGCGAGGGCAAAAAATTAAAGATTTTACAGGATAAGATGGAGGCGGTAAATTCCCTCGAAGCTGAGGTAAGTCGCCTTTCTGACGAGGAGTTGAAGGGGAAGACCGCCGAGTTTAAAGAGCGCCTCCGGGCCGGTGAGACGTTGGACGATCTCTTACCCGAGGCTTTTGCCGTGGTTAGGGAAGTCGCCAAACGTGTCCTCAACATGCGCCACTTTGATGTGCAGATAATGGGTGGCATCGTTCTTCACGAGGGTAAGATCGCCGAGATGGTCACGGGCGAGGGGAAAACTCTCGTGGCCACCCTTCCCGTTTACCTCAATGTCCTTTTGGGCAAGGGTGTCCATGTGGTCACCGTCAATGATTATCTGGCCAAGCGCGATACCCAGTGGATGGGGCCCATCTACCACTTTCTGGGACTTTCCGTCGGTGTTCTTCAGCATGAGGCAGCGTATCTTTACGATCCCGCATATCCCCAGGAAGATGAGAGTCTCAAAGACCTTCGCCCCGCGGAGCGCCGGGAGGCGTATCTCGCCGATGTCACCTACGGGACGAATAACGAGTTCGGTTTCGACTACCTTCGGGACAATATGGTCGTTCGATTGGAGGATAGAGTTCAGCGTAGTTACCACTATGCCATTGTTGATGAGGTGGATAGCATCTTGATTGAC
The DNA here is from genome assembly GCA_003491635.1 of Actinomycetota bacterium. Lineage (GTDB taxonomy): Bacteria > Actinomycetota > Aquicultoria > Subteraquimicrobiales > UBA9087 > UBA9087. The sequence goes on along the minus strand of DNCG01000085.1, from coordinate 80 downwards.
GAGGCCAGAACCCCACTCATCATCTCTGGCGCTCCCGAACACGCCGCTCGCGACTACTATGCTTTCGCCAAGATTGCCTC
>DNCG01000008.1 GCA_003491635.1 Actinomycetota bacterium | reverse complement strand
GGAAACATAAGGGGCTTCCTTTTTACACCATTGGCCAGAGGAAGGGACTTGGCTTGGCACACCCCACGCCTCTTTACGTGTTGGGTCTACGCCCCGAGGAGAACATAGTGGTGGTCGGTGAGGAAAGAAGTCTGTATAAGACCGAGCTCGTTGCCTCCGGGGTTAACCTTATTCCCTTTGATTCGTTGAAGGGGAAGACGAGGGTGCGGGCAAAGGTGAGATATAAGGTAAAAGAGGCGGAGGCGATGCTTATTCCTCTCGGGGGTGATAGGGTAAAAGTTGAATTTTCAACCCCTCAGCGTGCCATCGCCCCGGGGCAATCGGCGGTTTTTTACCAGGATGATATACTTTTGGGTGGGGGAGTTATCGAATCGGCAAAGTAGAAATCGAGTGGTCGATATGGTAGAATTTGGCTTCAAGACGGCAATTCTTTAGAGGGGGTGGAGCGTGAACTGGGCGTTGATTTTGGATGTGACGATTGCCCTGGCTATTGGGGTCCTCTCGATCTTCCTTGTGGTGGTCTTGATCCAGCTTTCCAGGACGCTTAGGAGTATTAATGCGTTGATCAAGGACTTTAACAGGGAGATCATCCCGGTTTTCTCCAAGTTGCAAGCTACTGTGGATGAGGTGAACACTGAGCTGGCCAGGGTTGATGAGATCGTCAAGGCCGTTCAGGAGGCGAGTGATAAGGTCAACGCCACGGCGGAAGTCGCCCGGCAGCTTATCTCCCCCTCTCTAATCAAGCTGGCCAGTCTTTCCACCGGCGTGAAAAAGGCCGTTACCACTTTGGTTAGGGGCAAGGAGGATTAAGGATTTGAGGAGAGCAGGGGTTGGCATATGTCTTGGCTTGCTGGTGGGGGCCGGTTTGGTTCTTCTCCTCGACCCATCGACCAGAGAGAGGTCGAAGCAGTCCGCTCGGAAGCTGGCTTGTTCTCTTCTGACCTGGGCGGAGAGTGGTCTGGGAGAGTGGCAATTGCGTCTGGAAGAGGCCATCGAGGCGGGCAAGGAAGCGGCCAGGCTCAAGGAACGTGAATTAGAGGGCAAGATTTTGTTCAAATCCGGGGAACTGGAAGAGGAATCTCCTAAGTACATCATCTGATTTCCACTTTTTAAGTTTCCCCTTCTTAAGTATGCCCAATGGGGTGACTGGGTTTATGAGGCATTCTGGCGAGGAAACCTATCAAGGATGGAAGAAAACGGGAGTTATAATCTGGACGATCCTTGGTTGTTTGATCTTCCTGTTTGCACTGGCTTTTGCGATCAGAAAGATCCAGCCGATTTTTCTTCTTTTCATGCTGACGGGGGTCATTGTCTATGTGATGGAACCGCTCGTTCGTTATCTCGAGGGCCGGAAGATTCCACGGCTTTTGGCAGTCGTTTTCGCCTATTTTTTAGTGATCTTTTTTGTCGTCTTAATCTTCGTGTACCTGGCGCCCATAGTAGTACAGCAGGGCAGGGAGTTTATTGATAACCTGCCCGGTTACGTGAAAAGGGCCACCGAGCTGATGGAGGTATATCAGAAGGAGTTGGTGGGCGTGCGAGTTCCGCGAATGGCCGGGGAACTCTTGGAGGAAGCCCTGAATTCGCTGAAGAATGTCACCTTGAAGCTACTTTCGCGTCTTCCCAGTATGACGATAAATGTTGTCTATGGTCTCTTTTATCTGGTCTTAGCTCCAGTCCTTGCCTTCTACATCCTCAAGGATTTGAAGAAGATCAAACTCACAATGAATGGTCTCATTCGGGGCAGACATAGGGAGGAGACATTAATCATACTTCGAAAGAGTCATGTTATTGTGGGTGGTTTCTTGAGGGGTCGGCTTCTGGTGGCTCTTTGCGTGGGCATTCTGGCCATCATAGCCCTGACGATTCTCGGAGTCGACTTCGCTATTGTGCTTGGAATCATCGTGGGGATATTGAATGTGATTCCCTACTTTGGTCCGATAGTTGGAGGCCTTCTGGCGGCGCTCGTGGCCTTCATCAAGTCACCCATTCTGGCATTTTGGGTTATAGTTGCCATGGTCATCGTCCAGAGCATAGATGCGATGATTCTCTCTCCCAGTATCATCAGTCAGCAGGTCAACCTGCACCCGGTTATGGTGGTCTTCGCTCTCCTTGTGGGAGCAGCTCTCTTCGGTTTCATGGGATTGTTGTTGGCAATTCCTCTTCTAGCGGTGGGCAAGGCCCTGGTCTATCATTTTCTGGAGAAGATGTAACATGGGAAGATTTCACTCTCGAGGGGTGGATTATGACCAGCGGTGAGATAAGGGAGAAATTTTTGAAATTTTTTCAGGAGAGGGGTCATACCGTTCTTCCCAGCTCGTCTCTGGTTCCACAAGATCCGTCCCTTCTTGTCACCGGTGCCGGGATGATTCAGTTTAAACCCATCTTTCAGGGAGAGGTGAAACCGGAGTTCACTGGGGCGGCTACCTGTCAGAAGTGTGCAAGGACCACCGATATTGAGCGAGTTGGTCGTACTGCCCGACACTTAACCTTCTTTGAGATGCTGGGCAATTTCTCTTTCGGCGACTATTACAAGAAGGAGGCCATTTCCTGGGCCTGGGAGTTTTTAACTGGGGTTTTAAAGTTCGACCCCGATAAGCTCTGGGTCACAATCTATCGAGAGGATGACGAGTCTTTCGGTATCTGGAAGATCATTGGGTTTCCGGAAGAGAGGATTGTCCGGATGGGTGAGGAGGATAATTTCTGGTCGGCTGGTCCCACTGGGCCCTGTGGCCCCTGCTCGGAGCTGGTCTATGATTTTGGCGAGGAACGAGGTTGTGGGAAGGAAACCTGCAGTGTTGATTGCGACTGCGACAGGTTTCTCGAAGTCTGGAATTTGGTTTTTATGCAGTACAACCGGGACGAAAAGGGAAATCTCAACCTCTTGCCCAAGAAGAACATCGACACGGGCATGGGTTTAGAGAGGGCGGCGGCCGTCCTTCAAGGTGTCTTCACCACCTTTGAAACCGATCTCCTGAAACCCATCGTGGATAGGGTGGCGGATTTAGCCGGGGTGGAATATGGGAAGAATGCGGCCAAGGATGTTTCGCTTAGAATTATCGCTGATCATGTGCGGGCGGTTACCTTTTTGATCGGAGATGGAGTTTTACCTTCAAACGAGGGGAGAGGCTACATCCTGAGAAGACTCCTGAGGAGGGCCGTTCGCCATGGGAGACTTTTGGGGATCAAAGAACTTTTCCTTTCCGAACTAATCGACGTTGTGGTGAAGGTGATGGAAGAGGTATATCCAGAGGTTCGAGAGAATCGGGAGTTCATCACCCGTATTGCCACCTCAGAGGAGGAGAGATTCTCCCAGACTCTCAGATCGGGTTTGTCGATCCTGGGTGAGGTTGTCAAGAAGGTTAAGTCGAGGGGAGCTTTGGAAGTCCCTGGGGATGCTGTCTTTCAGCTCTATGACACCTATGGCTTTCCCGTGGAGCTGACCGAAGAGATAGCAGAAGAGAGTGGTCTTTCAATAGATCGCCAAGGCTTTGATGTTCTAATGGAGGAACAGCGAGCGAAGGCGAGAGCCACCTGGGAAGAGAAGAAGTTAGCCGGTCCGAAAGAGGTTTACAATGAAATATTGGATCAGTATGGAGAGACCGAGTTCGTTGGTTACTCCCAGGATGTCGTGCGGGCAACCGTCGTTGCCATCGTCAAAGGGGAAGTGGTTGTACCCAAGGCTCAGGCGGGAGAGGAAATAGAGATTGTTTTGGACAAGACGCCATTTTACGCTGAGATGGGAGGTCAGGTGGGAGATACTGGTCTGGTGGAGACCACCACTGGCAAGTTCGAGGCAACGGATGCTCAGATTTCCCTCCCCGGGGTGTATATTCACAGGGGAAAGGTGGTTGAGGGGACCATCGAGGCTGGTCAGGTGACAACAGCCGCGATCGATACGGTTCGGCGGGCTGCGATCTGTAGAAATCATACGGCGACCCATCTCCTTCAATGGGCTTTACGGACTGTTTTGGGCAAGCACGCGAGACAGGCTGGCTCTCTCGTGAGCGACAGGAGATTCCGTTTTGATTTCACTCATCCCTCCGCTTTGACTTCTGAGGAAATCCGGAGGGTTGAAAAACTGGTCAATGGCAAGATTTTTGAGAATCACCCAGTGAGATGCTATGTGACCTCTCTTGAATTTGCCAAAGAGAGCGGAGCCATCGCCCTTTTTGGCGAGAAATATGACGAGTTTGTGAGGGTGGTGGAGGTCGATGAAATCAGTCGGGAGCTTTGTGGTGGAACCCACGTGACCTCGACTGCTGAGGTGGGGCTGCTTAAAATCATTGACGAAGGAAGCATAGGAGCAAATCTTCGTCGGATAGAGGCGCTTACCTCCCATCGAGCCCTGGACTACATATATCGGGAGGAAAAAATCCTCGAAAAGGTGGCTGATTCTCTAAAGATTGGGGTTTCTGATGTGGCCGGTCGCATTGAGAGTCTTCTGGCAGATCTAAAGGATAAGGAGTGCGAGATAGAGTCCTTGAGGTCACGGTTGATGGGGGCTCAAGTTGAAGAGATCGTCGCCTCTGCTCGGATAGTCAATGGCGTAAAGGTCATCCTCAAGTCCGTGGAGGCGAGGAATGTGGCTGACTTACGCTCCTACGTGGATCTCTTGAGGGAAAAGGTCGGGAGCGGGATAATAGTATTGGCTGCTGTCTCTGGGAGAAAGGCCATGTTGGTTTCGGCGGTCACATCTGATCTGGTGGGTGATGGCTTCCACGCGGGAGAGATTTTGAAAGAGATAGCCCCTCTAGTTGGAGGAGGGGGTGGCGGCAAGCCCGAACTGGCTCAGGCTGGGGGCAAGCACCCCGAGAAGATACCCCAAGCTCTCGAGAAGGCTTTAGGGTTTGTTCGGGAAAGGGTGAAGAAGCGAAGAGAGAAAACGCGATGAGGAAGATGGGTTTGGATATAGGGACTAAGAGGATCGGGGTGGCGATATCCGATCCTCTTTGCCATACAGCCCAGGCTCTAACGGTTATAGAACGTGGAAAGTTCGATTCGGAGATACAGAAGCTTCGGGAGATCATCGCCGAATATCAGATCGATGGGATCATCGTGGGTTTGCCTTTGAAATTAAATGGGACAGTGGGGTCTCAGGCCAGGGCGGTGATGGAATACATCGATAAGCTTGGCTCCATTTTGCCCATTCCCATCCGGAGTTGGGATGAGAGGCTGACCACGCTTGTTGCTGAGAAGGTGCTCCTGTCCCTGGATGTTAAACGGGCGAAGAGAAAAAGAATAGTCGACAAGGTGGCCGCTTCCGTCATTTTGCAGAGCTACCTGGATAATTTGCGTTGGGAGGAGGGGGAGTAATCTGCCAGGGTTGAGCGGAGGCAGGGAGAGAAAAAAGATTTTTCCAGAAGGAATCCACTTGTCGAAGAGAAGTGGGTTGACTCTTGCTTTTACTCTTCTCATGGTCTTGGTTGGGTTGTTTGCTTTGTGGTCACTTCTTTGGCCCTTAACCATTGCAAAGGGGAACGTAAGAATCGTCGTCCAGTCCGGTTCCTCTTTTTCTGAGGTTGCTGATGCTTTGGTTCGGGAAAAGGTGGTAGCCAGCTCATTGAACCTTAAAGTTTTAGCTGGCCGAAGCGGGGCGGATAAAAGGGTTTTGCCTGGAGAATATCAGTTTAGGCGAGGGATGTCCTACACGGAAGCCCTAGATGTTCTCCGCAGAGGACCCATCAAGAAAGTCTTCACAGTGGTGATTCCGGAAGGTTTCACCATCGATCAGATTGCCGATAGGTTGAAGGCTAGAACCGAAGTGGATGCCGAGGAGTTCAGAAGATTAGCGAAAGAGGGGCGTACCTCTGATCATGCCTCTTCTGCGCTGTGGAGCTACGATTTTCTCGAAAGTAATCCCGGCTCAAGCCTTGAGGGTTACCTTTTTCCGAAAACTTATCGGATAGACGAGGATACAACGGCGGATGAATTCCTCAATCGGTTGCTTGCCCAGTTCGAGAAGGAGACCTCTTCGCTAGATTGGTCTGTGGCGAAGGCAAGAAATCTGACCGTTTATGAGGTTGTTACCGTGGCCTCTCTGATAGAGAAGGAAGCCAAAATTCCCGAAGAGCGCTCTCTCATCGCTGCGGTTATCTACAACCGGTTGCAAATGGGTATGCCTTTGCAGATAGATGCCACTGTTCAGTATATTCTTCCCATGAAGAAAACCGGATTGACCGAGGATGACCTAAAGACTGCCTCGCCATACAATACTTATTTGCAGCTTGGGCTTCCTCCTGGCCCCATTTGCAATCCGGGATTGGCCTGCTTGAAGGCGGCCTTGAATCCCGCCGAGGTGGACTACCTTTACTATGTGCTGACCGATTCCGATGGGAGGCACGCCTTCACCAGTTCTTATGAAGATTTTGTAAAGGCAAAGCAAGAGGCAAAAAAGGGCTTAAAATAACTGCTCCAACTGAAGATCGTCTTGTCGGAGAAGGTTAAGAAAATTCTCGAGTGTGCCGATATAATTTGTGATATGAGGTGAGCCCTTTGCTGGAGCGTTTTCGCCCTGATGGTTATCACGATTCCATATTCGATGTTGATACGGAGGAACTGAAAAAGGGAGGAATCACTGGCCTGATAGTTGATCTGGACAATACACTGGTTCCCCGCCATGAGCGGGAGGCCCCCGAGCGAGTTCACAAGTGGCTTGAGGAGGTCATTGAGAGGGGTTTTAGGGTCTGTATCGTTTCCAATAATTGGGCTGGGAGGGTAAAGGCCATAGCTGATGAACTTGGTCTATCCTTGGTAGCCCCGGCCGCCAAGCCTCGGGGCGGTGCCTTTGTCCAGGCCATGGAGATTTTGGGTACCTCTCGCTCTCAGACGGCGGTCATAGGAGATCAGTTGTTTACCGATATTTTGGGGGGCAACTTGGCTGGGTTAGTGACCATTTTGGTCGTTCCTATAAGCCCCCGAGAGCTCTTGCACACCAGGATTTTGCGGCGATTAGAGAGAATGGTTCTTCGAAAGCTGCAGAAAAAAGATTTGCTTCGAAAATATCGGGCTTCTTTTCCTGATTCGGGGGGCGGTTTTTGTGTGTAAGGTAGATGGAAAGACGAAATTGACGGGGATAATCGGTTATCCCTTGGAATACACGCTATCACCCGTCATGCACAATGCTGCCTTCCAATACATGGGTCTCAACTGGTGCTATCTTCCTCTGGTGGTGGAAGAAGCCGATATTTACCGCGCCCTGGATGGTCTCAAGGCCCTCAACTTTATGGGCGTCAATGTCACCATGCCTTACAAGGAAGCGGTAATGTCCTTCATGGACGAGATGACTTCCTATGCCCAGATTGTTGGGGCTGTGAATACTATTCATATTCAAGGGGAAAGGCTCGTCGGTTACAACACCGATGGTCGAGGTTTCATCTCCTCCCTTCAACAGGATGCGAAGTTTGACCCTAGGGGTAAGGGTGCTTTAATCGTTGGTGCTGGCGGAGCTGCTCGGGCGGTGGCAGTCAGTCTAGCTTTAGCTGGGTCATCGCGCATTATCGTGGTTAATCGAACTCCGGAGAGGGCACAATCTCTGTGCCAGCTTCTTCAGGGCAATTTTCCTTCCTGTGAGGTCAAGGCGATGGGTATGGAGGGAGATCTTTCAGGTGCTTTTTCTGAAGTTGAATTGGTGGTAAATGCAACTCCCATTGGAATGGATCCGGAGAAGAAGGAGGTCCCCATTTCCACGGATTTTTTGGGCGGTTGGCATCTTGTCTGCGATCTTATCTATAAGCCGGTGGAGACAAACTTTCTCCAATTGGCCGGAAAGCGAGGGGCGCATACCTTAGGTGGCCTGGGCATGCTCCTGCATCAGGGGGCGGCATCTTTCGAGATATGGACAAATCTCGATTCTCCCATCAAGGTGATGCGGGAGGCGCTAGAAAAGGAGCTGGGTTTGAGATAAATCATGGTCAGGGTTAAAAAGAGACTGGGAAAAATTCTAATAGAGGCAGGTCTCATCACCGAGGAACAGTTGCAGCAGGCGCTGGAGTCTCAGGATGGTAAGACGCTGGGACGAACCTTGGTCGACCTTGGTTTCATTACCGAGGCAGATATCGCTGCCACACTGGCAAAACGGATGAATCTCCCCTTTGTTGATGTGGGAAACTACGAGATTAATCCTAGTGCGGCCACGATTATCTCCGAGGATATGGCCCGACGCTACACCATTTTGCCCATAGATTTTGAAGGAGAGAAACTGGTGGTGGCTATGGCCGATCCGGCCAACATCTTTGCCATTGATGACCTTAGAATTGTCACCGGTTACGATATCAAGCCGGTGGTGGCCACCGAGTCCGACCTGCTGGCGGCCATTAAC
>DNCG01000122.1 GCA_003491635.1 Actinomycetota bacterium | reverse complement strand
TCTTCAACGCTTTCTTTTCTTCCTACGATGGTAGTCCTGGAGTGCCTGAACCGATAATCTCTTTGATTTTATGGCCTCAATCGCTTTCACGGCAGCTGTAGCACCGGCGATCGTTGTAATCGAGGGAACGCCGCAAACCGAGGCCGCTGTACGGATATAGTAGCCATCGGTTCGGGGCCCCTTGCCCCAGGGAGTGTTTATGACCAGCTTGATGTCGCCATTTTTGATCAAATCGACCACATTTGGACGTCCCTCGCGAACCTTCAAGATCTCCCTCACCTTTACACCACTGGCGGCCAGTATCTCACCCGTCCCCTTGGTCGCAACCAATTCAAAACCCATCTCTACAAATTTCTTGGCTATGGGAACGACGGTTGGTTTATCACGGTTGCAGACGCTGATAAAGACCTTGCCCTCGGTCGGCAATTCCTGTCCCGCCGCCATCTGAGACTTAGCGAAGGAGAAATCGAAGGTCTTATCGATTCCCATTACTTCACCTGTGGATTTCATCTCTGGTCCCAAGACCGTGTCCACCTCCGGGAATCGCCTGAAAGGAAGGACGGCTTCTTTCACAGCTATATGTTTTAAGATGGGAAGCTCCCCATCCCCCTTATAGCCCAAATCCTCAAGCGTCTTGCCCATCATCAACCGCGTTGCTAGTTTCGCCAGTGGAACGCCCACGGTCTTGCTTACAAAGGGCACCGTCCGAGACGCTCTGGGATTGACCTCAAGAACATAGACCACCCCATCCTTCACAGCATATTGAATGTTTATGAGACCAACCACGCTGAGCGTCTTGGCCAGTCTAACCGTGTACTCTTTTATCGTTTCAAGTTGCTCTTTTGCTAAGGAGAATGGCGGCATAGCACAGGCACTGTCCCCGGAATGAACACCCGCTTCTTCGATATGCTCCATTATCCCTCCGATGAGCACATTCTTGCTATCACACAAGGCATCTACATCCACCTCGGTTGCCCCTTCCAAAAACTTATCTATCAAGATCGGTCGATCGAAAGAGGCCTTTACCGCCGAGGTTATGTACGTCTCCAGCATCTCTTCAGAATAGACGATCTCCATTGCCCGTCCCCCCAGAACATACGAGGGCCTCACCAACAGGGGGTAGCCTATCTTTCTGGCAACGACTAGCGCTTCTTTGTAAGAAGTAGCGGTTCCATGAGACGGGGTGGGAATCTTCAGTTTCCTGAGAAGCTGGCTGAACCTCTTTCTATCCTCAGCCAGATCGATGCTGTCCGGGGATGTCCCCAATATTTTTACGCCTGCTTCCTCAAGTGGGACGGCAAGCTTCAGGGGAGTCTGCCCGCCCAGTTGAATAATCACCCCCTCCGGCCGCTCGGCCTCAATCACGCTCATGACGTCCTCAAAGGTCAAGGGCTCAAAATAAAGTTTGTCTGCCGTATCATAGTCGGTGCTAACCGTCTCGGGATTGCAGTTGACCATTATCGTTTCGTAGCCATCTTCTTTTAGAGCAAAAACCGCGTGGACGCAACAGTAATCAAACTCAATTCCCTGGCCAATCCGATTGGGCCCGCTTCCCAAAATCAGCACCCGTTTCCTGGTCGACGGCTTCACCTCAGTCGTCTCGCTTTCATAGGTCGAATAGCGATACGCCGTATAGACCTCCATTTCGCCACCGCAGGTATCCACGGTTTTATAAACAGGCTCTATCTTCTCCTTCTTCCTTTTCGCCTTGACCGCCTCCTCGTTGGATTTGGTGAGATGGGCTATCTGGACGTCGGAGAAACCAAACCTTTTCGCCTCCCGGAGCAAGCCCGAGGGCAAGTTGGAAAGGCGATGTCCTGTTATCTTTCCTTCCATCAAAACTATTTCGCGAATCTGATTCAAAAACCACCAGTCTATCTTCGTGAGATCGTAGACTTCATCCACGGACATTCCATTAAGAAATGCATATCTTATGTAAAACACCCGGTCAACATTGGGGATAGCCAGTTTCTTGTAAAGCTCCTCATCGACCAGCTCGTCCTTGCCATCGGCACCCACCCCGTACCGGTCTATCTCCAGAGACCTGATGGATTTCTGTAAAGCCTCCTTAAAGGTTCGCCCGAGGGACATCACCTCCCCCACCGACTTCATCCTTGTGGTGAGAGTAGCATTAGCCTCGGGAAACTTCTCAAAAGCCCAACGCGGCGTCTTGACCACGACGTAGTCAACAGCAGGCTCAAAGGCTGACGTTTTCCTGGTCATGTCGTTCGTTACCTCATCGAGGGTATAGCCAACGGCTAGCTTCGTCGCCATTTTGGCTATTGGGTAACCCGTTGCCTTTGAGGCAAGAGCTGAGCTTCGGGAAACTCGTGGGTTCATCTCGATCACCACTATGCGTCCCGTCTCCGGGTGCACCGCAAACTGTATATTGGACCCACCAACGACATTGATTTCTCTCATGATATCGATGGAGGCATCACGGATGATTTCCCACTCTTTCGCCGTTATTGTCTGCGCCGGAGCCACCGCGATGCTGTCACCGGTGTGAATACCCATGGGGTCGAAATTCTCAATGGAGCAAACGGTGATAATATTATCCCTGCAATCCCTCATCATTTCGGTTTCAATCTCTTTCCAACCGATGACCGATTCCTCGACGAGAACCTCGGAGATGGGGCTGAGCGCCAGACCATAGGCGACCATATCAATAAATTCCTCTTTGTAATAGGCAACACCGCTCCCCGTTCCTCCGAGCGTGAAACTGGGGCGAATCACAAGGGGGAAGCCAAGCTCCTCAGCTTGAGCAAGCGCCTCGTCTAAGCTGTAAGCAAAGCCACTGCGTGGTAGGTCCAGCCCAATTTTTTCCATGGCTTTCTTGAACAAGCTCCTGTCTTCAGCTTTTTTGATGGTCTCAAAGTTCACCCCGATCAGCTCGACTTTGTATTTATCCAAGACGCCAGCTTCAGCTAGGGCGGCGGCATTATTCAGGCCAGTTTGACCCCCCAGATGAGGAAGAAGTGCATCCGGTCTTTCCTTTTTGATAACCTCCTCTAAAATCAGGGGCGTGATGGGCTCAACGTAAGTTCTGTCGGCAAACTCCGGATCGGTCATTATCGTCGCGGGATTGCTGTTAACAAGAACTATCTCATAACCATCCTCTTTCAAAGCCTTACACGCCTGTGTCCCGGAGTAATCAAACTCGCAAGCCTGACCAATGATGATCGGCCCAGAGCCAACTATCAAAATCTTTTTCAGGTCGGTTCTCTTTGGCATATATCCCCTCTTCCTCCTAAAATTATTTTCGTATGCGAAATCTAAGCATGCTTTTCCATAAGCTCAACGAACCCATCAAACGCAGTTTTTCCTCCCGGAACGCTCGGTCTCACCTTGGGGTAAAACTGCACCGAAAGAGCTGGTGTGTCCAAAAATCTCAAACCCTCGATCGTCCCATCGTGCAAATTCAGATGTGTGACTTCAACACGCCCAGATTTAGATTCGATCGTCTCTGCAGTTTTACTCTTCACCTTCGGCGATGATTCGGCCTCCACCACAAACCCGTGGCTCTGCGTCGTTATCTCAATCTGATCCGTTTCGAGATTTCTCACCGGATAGGAGCCGAAGTGCCCAACACGCATCTTCCCTATTTTGAGATCAGTTGCCAAAGCGAGCAAAAGATGGCCCAGGCCAATTCCAAAAATGAGTCTGTTGCCCAGCAAATTCTCAACTGTCTCGACTGCGTAATTTAGTGAAGTCGGATCGCCCGGCCCGCTAGAGAGAACAATTCCATCCGGCCTAAGTGAAAGTATCTCCTTCGCTGAAGTGCTCGCCGGCATCACCATAACTTTGCAACCAATCGATTCCAGACACCTCAAAATGCCCCGCGTGATGCCAAAGTCCAGGGCAACAACGTTAAAGCGCATCACCTTCTTCGTTTCCCACCAGATATAAGGTTTTTCCACCGTCACATCTTTAACCAGGTCTCTTCCCACAAGTCCAGCTGATTTTTTTGTCTTCTCCATCAGATTTTTGTGGTTGAGGTCCGCTGAGGATAAGACCGCTTTCATTGATCCCTTGTCTCGAATGTGTCTTGTCAAAGCGCGCGTGTCGATATTCTCTATGCCCACTATGCCAAAATTTATCAAGAATTCCTCAAGCGATCCTTCAGCCCGCCAATTACTGTACAACCGGGAATACTCTCGAACCACCAGTCCCTCCAAGAATGCCCCCCTCGATTCATAATCCTCGGAGTTTACCCCACAGTTTCCGATGTGAGGATAGGACATTGCCAATATGAGCCCCGCATAAGACGGATTGGTTAAGATCTCCTGATAGCCAAGCATGCTCGTGTTAAAAACCACCTCACCGGCAGCTTCACCCAAAGCACCAAAGGCAGTGCCCTCAAATATTGCTCCATCCTCTAGAGCCAGGACCGCTTTCTTCTTCATGCAACCCTCCCATCCCTCAAAACCAACTTCCCATCGACTAAAACGTATTTTGCCATCCCGATCAACTCCCAGCCGCCAAGGGGAGAGTTCTTGCTCTTAGACGCGAATGAATTTGTATCAACCTTAACTTTAGCTTTAGGATCAAACATCGTTATATCCGCCGGATTCCCGACAGACAAAGAACCACCTTCAAAGCCCAAAATCCTCGCAGGGTTGCAACTCAGCTTCTCAATAAGCTGGGTATAGCTCAACTCATCGCTTTCCACCAGCTCCGCCAGCATCAAGGGCAAGGCGGTCTCCAATCCAACGATGCCGAATGGTGCGTAGTCAAACTCTCGCTCCTTCTCATGAAGAGCGTGAGGAGCGTGATCGCTGGCGATAGCGTCTATCGTCCCGTCCTTTAGGCCCTCCCTCAAGGCGAGAACATCAACTTCCGTTCTAAGCGGTGGGTTCACCTTGCAATTGGTATCGTAGGTTGCCAGAAGAGCCTCGGTGAGCACCAGGTGATGAGGGGTTGCTTCACAAGTCACCCTCACTCCTCTCTCCTTGGCCTGCCTGATTAACCTCACCGAACCCGCCGTGCTCACGTGGGCGATGTGGAGCCTCGCCTCGGTCATCTCGGCCAAGATTAGATCTCTGGCGATCATGGCCTCTTCTGCAGCCGCCGGGGCTCCCTTCAATCCCAAAAGGGTGGAGTAAAAACCCTCATTCATCTGTCCTCTCTTAGAGAGATTCACGTCCTCCGCGTGAACGATGATTAAAATATCGAGCATCTCGGAATATTCCAAGGCTCTCCTCATTACCTCGGCGTTCATCACCGAATTTCCGTCGTCCGAGAAAGCGACCGCACCAACTCTCATCAGCTCCCCCATCTCCGAGAGCTCTTCCCCTTTCAGTCCCTTCGTGATGGCACCAATGGGGAGAACGTGGGCAACCCCCTCATTCCGTGCCCTTTCGAGGATGAACTCGATCACCGAAGCGTTATCGGCAACGGGGTCGGTGTTGGGCATACAGGCCACTGAGGTAAAGCCACCCCTCACCGCCGCCCTGGTGCCGCTGGCGATGGTCTCCTCATCCTCCCTCCCGGGTTCCCTCAGATGCACGTGCATATCGATCAGGCCCGGACAGACGATTAAACCGGGGGCGTCGATCACATCCGCGGATTTCAGCGAAATATCCTTTTTCACCATCTTGATCTTTCCGTCCTCGACCAGGACATCAAGAACAGCATCAATCTTGCTCGCTGGATCGATAACCCGCCCGCCTCTGATCAAAACATCAGGCACTCTTCCCACCCCCAATCAGGAGATACAGAATGGCCATTCTAACAGCTACCCCATTGGCCACTTGGTTGGCAACTACAGACTGGGGAAGGTCGGCTACCTCCGCGGTTATCTCTATCCCCCGATTCATGGGACCCGGGTGCATGATTAAAGCATTTTTCTTGAGTCCGACCGCTCGCTCCTTATTTAGACCAAATAAGGCAGCGTACTCCCTCAATGATGGAAAGAGGGTCTCGGTCTGGCGCTCCAGTTGAATTCGCAGAGCATAGACCACATCGGCCTGGCTCAAAACGGTGTCCAGATCATAGCTCACCTCACAGCCCATCTCCCCTATCCCCATGGGGATGAGAGTAGGTGGTCCCACGACCGTCACCCTCGCCCCCAGCTTAGTCAAAGCCAGGATGTTCGAGCGAGCAACCCGACTGTGGGCAATGTCCCCAATGATGACAACGTGCAAACCCTCAACCTTTCCCAATCGCTCCCTGATCGTGAACAGATCCAAAAGCGCCTGGGTGGGGTGTTCATGAGCCCCATCGCCGGCGTTAATCACCCCGCACTCGATCAACTTAGCAAGAAAATGAGGGGCGCCAGCGGCGGAATGCCTCATCACCACCAGGTCGGCATTCATTGCCTCGATGGTCTTGGCGGTATCCTTTAGACACTCCCCTTTGGCCAGTGCACTGGCCTTGGCCGAGATATTCACCACATCGGCACTCAGGCGTTTCCCTGCCAGCTCGAAAGACACCCTGGTCCTGGTGCTGGGTTCCAGGAAGAGACTGACAATGGTTCGACCACGGAGAGTCGGGACCTTCTTTACCGCCCGGGTGGATATCTCCCTAAAGGACTCCGCCGTGTCCAGGATGAGTTCGATCTCTTCCCCATCCAACTCCCTGATGCCCAATAAATCCTTGCTCTTAAGCCGCATCCTGCCTCCGGTTTCCATAAAAATACCCCGCCAACGGCGGAGCTCAGATCACTTCCTCTCCAAGGATAACGGCATCAATGCCGTCCTCTTCCTCAAGATTCACCCTCACTTCCTCTCGCTGAGAGGTGGGAATGTTCTTCCCCACAAAATCAGCGCGGACGGGAAGCTCTCGATGACCACGGTCGATCATCACCGCCAACTGAATCGTGGTCGGTCTGCCGAGGTCAAATATCGCATCCATGGCCGCCCTGACACTCCTCCCGGTGTACAGGACGTCATCCACCAGAATGGTGTCCTTGCCCGTGACATCGAAGGCGATCTCCGTGACGGAGGCCTTCGGCTGGGGACGAGTGCCTATGTCATCTCGGTAAAAGGTTATATCCAGAGCGCCCAGGGGCGGGGTTACCCCCTCTATCTCTCCAATCTTCCGAACCAACCTACTGGCGAGATGAACCCCACGACTCCTGATGCCAACCAGGGCCAAATTTTCAGCGCCCCCGTTTCTCTCCACAATCTCATGGGCAATCCTGGTCAAGGCCCTCTGAATAGCATCCTTATCCATGATGGTGGTCTTTTCCTTGAAAGCCATCTCAAACTCTCCCTTCAGGGTGAATCCTTCAGCTTGCCCCGACTGCAATGGAGGGGAGTGAACCCCGCGCATAAAAAAATACCTCCTACAAGACAGCAAGAGGCATTTTGGTTTCGCATATTCTTTTCACTCTCCTTGCTAGCCTCACAGGACTAGACTTAAAGGTTTTTTTAAGGATAGCAGAGAAACACCGAGACGTCAACAAATTGTTAATTAAGGCTTTCCCATGACTATCCTTCCGTTGACCATAACCATCTTGACCCCCTCGGAAGATGCTTTTGAGTATAATTCCCTGGATAAGTTTTGCCCACCCGCCTGCGGCTCGACTGAGCTCGCCGAAGTCCAACGCCTGGCACTGGCGGGCAGGTCTGAAGAAATCGAGGGGAGCTTTACCGCTATGATATCGGCTTTCTTCCCTTTCTCCAAACTCCCAATCAAATTATCAAATTTTAGAATTTTGGCTCCTTCTAAAGTCAGCATTCGCAAGCCCAGGCCAAAATCGAAAGAGTTCCCCTCGTTTACCTGGATGGGTTTCAGACTCTTCCGCACCTCCGAAAACAAGTCAAAACCGGGATTGCTCGCAAGGCTATCCGTGCCAACCCCAAAAGGTATCTCCCATCTCAAAAACTCATCCACTGGTGCCTGGCCCACACGCAGCATCTGATTGCTGGTCGGGCAGGTAACGATGGTTACTTTCGCCTCCTTTAAAAGTTTCAAGTCTTCATCGCTTAAGTGGACGCAATGAGCAACTAAGGTGCGCTCGTTTAAGAGACCCAAATCATCGAGATATTCAGCGACAGAATGGAATTTATCTAGCTCCTTTGTAAACGGGAGACCAAATCTCTTCGAGAAAACCCTGAAGGGGCCGGAGCCACATCTTACAAGCTCATTTTCGTGAGCTGTTTCCGCCAGGTGGATGGTCACCGGATACTCGTTTTGATCCACAAGCTCCCTCACGGCCCTCAAAGCCTCCTCGGAAAGGGTGTAGATTGAATGAGGAGAGACGCCCATTTGTATTAGACCTTCACCCATCAAAGATGAGAGTCCCACAAGTTTATTTTCAAAGCGCTCAATTTCTTGAGAAACATCCGAGGAGCCCACGCCCACTAACTCCAGGTAACTCATGCCACGTAAGCCCGTTTCCTTTAAGGCAACCGCTCCAGCCCCAGTTCTGGTTATATCGGCCACACACGTGATTCCTGCCTGCAACATCTTCCTCGCGCCGAAACGAGCCGATTCAACCCAGTCATCGTCGGAGAAACTGCCACTTCTTTTGATGAGTCTTTGAAGCCAGGGAAGGAAGGCAGTGGGCCTACAGATATCGCCAAAGAAAGAATATTCCAGGTGACTATGGAGATTAACAAGCCCTGGTAAAAGAGCACAATCCTCTAAGTGAAGGTGCTTTTCTCTTGGAAATCTTTTGAGGAGTCTTTCAGTGGAATCAATTTCAACTATTTGATCATCTTGAACGAGTATCCCCGCTTCGTAAACGGGGGGAGAAGTAATGGGTAAAACCACAGAAGCTGAGAGTATCATCGAACAATCCCTTACTTATCTCTTAGTAAAGTATCCTTCCGAAGTTCTTGACAATGACAAGGCCACTTAGGCTCAATTTGACTCAAAGCGGAGAGCAACAAATCTCCGATATTCTTAGCCTCACTTACGAAAATGTCCTTGAGCTCCGCATGCTCCCAATCCTTGCCAATCCCTTCAGCGTAGTTAGCCACCTGATATATCCCGGCATAACAAGCGCCAATCTCCCTAGCCAAGTACACTTCAGGGCAGAGGCTCTGACCAACGATATCCGCTCCCCACTCCCTCATTGCACGAATCTCTGCCCGACTCTCAAAGTGGTAACCATCGGTAACCACATAGACTCCCCCATCAACCACATTTCTCCGGGGAAAAAGGTTCCTTGCCACACTAAAAAGTAGTTGTGAAAGATCCTGACAGATGGGCTCGCGCATCATCAGAAGATAGTCAGCAGATAAGGAAACATCTTTTCTCATGCTCTGGTCGATGTAGTCGTGGGGGATGATCAAATCACGCGGATGCAACTCCTCACGAATGCTGCCCACTCCGCCCTCGGCGATGATTTTTTTAACTCCGGCTTGCTGAAGAACCCAGAATAGTTGGCGCGAAGCATCAGCACGACTTACACCCTTTCGCCAGCCGTGCATCTTTACCACAAGCACCGGCTCCTCACTCACCTCGATCAACTTAAATCTAGGGCTAGGACCAAAGGGGGTCTGAAAGACCAGCCCCTTTTCCAAGACCGACACTCCCTCCTCGCCCAGGTTCTCGGGGAAGTCAATGGAAAAAGTGCTTGAGCCTCCGATGAACGCCTTCTCCGCTTTTGGGATGTGGCTTCTAATCCGCATTACCGTACACCCTCAAAATGTTAAACTCAGTATCCCGCTGAGCCGGAATTTTGCCAGCATTTTTTATAAGATACACCATCTCCTCAATGGACATCTTGTGGGAGACCCCAGCTGCCCTCACCACATTTTCTTCTATCATTATGCTCCCTAGGTCGTTTGCCCCGAAGGAAAGAGAAATCTGGCCCACCTCTTTTCCTTGAGTCACCCACGAGCCCTGAATATTAGGAAAGTTATCAAGATACAAACGGCTGAGGGCCAACATCCTGAGATATTCAAAGGAAGAGATCGGCTCACCACCCAAGGCGGTGTTTCCCGGTTGAAACGTCCAGGGGATAAAAGAGATGAAGCCACCGGTTTCATCTTGGAGCTCTCTCACTCTCTCTAAATGCTCGACTCTATCTTCAACCGATTCAACTGAACCCATCATCATCGTTGCCGTGGTTGTAAGGCCAATCTTGTGTGCTTCTCCCATCACTTTAAGCCAAAGGGCCGATGAAATCTTCCTGGGGCTTATCCTTTGTCTCACCTCATCAACCAAGATCTCAGCTCCTCCCCCGGGAAGAGAGTCCAATCCCGCTTCCTTTAGTTTCTCCAGGGTCTCCGAAATCGTCATTCCCGACGACTCCGCCATATGAACAATCTCCGGAGGAGAAAAGCTATGGATCCTTATATCAAATCTCCTCTTTATCTCTTTCAACATCTCTACATAGTAGTCGATTTTTAAATCCGGGTTAACTCCACCCTGAAGCATCACCTGAGTTCCAGAGAGCTCGATGGCTTCAGCGATCTTGTCTTTGATCTCCTGCTGACCCAAAACATAGGCCTCGGGATCACCGGCCGTCCGATAAAACGCACAAAATCGACACTCATTTCGGCAAATGTTCGTATAGTTAATATTGCGATCAATCAAAAAAGTGGCCACACCATCTGGATGTTTTTGACGACATACAAGATTGGCTGCCCTCCCAAGCTCAAGAAAGTCGGCTTCCTCTAGAAGAAAAACCGCTTCATTAAAGTTAAGCCTTCTTCCTTCCATTGTCTTCTCCAAAATATCGCGTACCCTCATACTGGTACCTCCGTCCGAACTTTCGAAAACTCAAGTTCAGGAGCCTCTTTTAGCTCTCCCAACTCCTCAGCCATCTTGTAAAAAAGAGCCAAGCCTTCCTGGTAAACTGGACCGAAATCAAACCTCAAAGTCTTAAAATAATCTCTAAGGAAAGGGAAGCTAAAGGGCTCCCACCTCGCTGCATGCTCTGCAATTTCATCAAGATGCTCTCGAGAGTAAAGCATCGACTCTCTAAAAAGATCGAACACATGCCTACTCAAGTCGGATTGCCGCTCAGCAAACGACCTATTAACTGCCCAGACGGCAAAAACCATTCCTTTCCCCGTCAGCTTCTTCCACTCTTTTCCCAGATCGTAGAAGAAGAGACCGCCCTTTTCCAAAACGGACTTGGAATGGCACCTCAAAGCCTCATCCCCAATAAGCAGAGCGGCCTCCGCCTCAAAGAGCATCTTGCTCAAATCCGGTGGGCAGGAAAAATACTCCGGCTTCACCGAATAGTTTCGCTCAAGAATTATCTTCAAAAGAACCTGGGAGGTCGCGGAAGTGTTGGTCAAAGCAATCTTTTTCCCCGAAAGCTCCTCGACGGGGCGCTTGCTCACAAGAAGAATACTTTTCGCCTCGCCATCCGAACTCACAGTAAATTCAGGAAAGAGCAATAAAGAGCGGTGATTGCGAGCGTACTCGATGGAAGAAATCGGCGATATATCAAGCTCTCCCGCCATTAAAAGCCGATTCAGCTCAGTTGGGGTTCCTTTCACGAGCTCGATATCTAGCAGAACATGGTTTTTAACTAAACCGTAATAAAGAGGCAGACAGTTTAAAAACTGGATATGTCCGACCCGCGGTCTCAATCCATCACACCCTCTTCCCCATTCTCATAGATCCTTATAGTGTTGTAGAGAGTGTCCCTTTCGATCGGTGTCCTTCCAGTCTCACGGATTAAGCCGATAAGTTCATCCTTGGCTATTGCCTGATCGGTCTCCGCACCGGCGGCATGGGTTATCTTCTCCTCAACCACCGTCCCGTCCAGATCATCAACACCAAAGTGAAGGGAAATTTGGGCCACCTTCAAGCCCAGCATGATCCAAAAGGCTTTGATGTGTGGGAAATTATCAAGGACAATCCTCGAAACGGCAAGCATCCTGAGGTTTTCTAAGGCAGTTACCATCCTCACTTCCTCGAACTCTGTGTTTTTGGGATGGAAAGGAAGGGGGACAAAAGACTGAAAGCCTCCTGTCTCGTCCTGAAGCTCCCGTAATCTAAAAAGATGGTCGATTCGCTCCTCAAGCGTCTCGATATGTCCGTATAACATGGTGGCATTAGACTTAAGCCCGATGGAATGCGCCGTCCTCATCACCTCAAGCCACTCATCGGCGGTGCATTTCTTCGGACAAATCGTCTTCCTCACCCGACTATCTAAAATTTCAGCTCCGCCCCCCGGAAGGGAACCCAGACCAACCCCCTTTAACCTCAAGAGGACTTCTTTCACCGGAAGTCCTGAAATTTTTGAAAAATAAGCTATCTCAACCGCGGTGAAGGCCTGTATGTGCACATCGGGCATAGCCTCTTTTAACCTCTTTATAACCCCAAGATAGTAGTCAAGGGGTAGGTCTGGATGGAGTCCACTAACGATGTGCAGTTCGGTGATCCCGAGATCCCTGGCCGACTCGGCTGATTTAAGAACTTCTTCAATGCTCATGGTGTAAGAACCCGGGTCACCCTTGTCCTTGCTAAAAGCGCAAAATCTGCATCCTGACACGCAAACATTGGTCAGATTTATATGGCGGTTAACATTAAAATAAGCGTAGTTGCCGGACTTTCTCTCCTTGACTTCTCGAGCAAGTTTTCCGAGAAAAAAGATGTCGTCCAATTCAAAAAGAGAGAGGGCCTCCTCTTTCGAAAGCCTTTCCCCGCTCCTTACTTTTTTTTCAAGTTCGCCAAGGTCGCTCCCCTTCATAAAACCTTTCCTTCCCTTTAAGTTTGCCATCTTTTAAAAAGGTGGTGCTCTATCCCAAGAAGATCAAAGACCTTCCCTACAATGAAATTGACCAGATCATCAACATCTTTCGGACTGTGATAAAAAGCTGGCATGGCCGGTAAGATATCGGCCCCGGCACGAGCAAGTTTCGCCATATTTTCCAGATGAATCAAGTTGAGGGGAGTCTCTCGGGGAACCAGGATCAGCTGTTTTTTCTCTTTTAAGACCACATCGGCTGCTCTCTCGAGTAAGTTTGAAGAGATGCCGTTGGCGAGGGCTCCCAGAGTCCCCATGCTACAAGGAATAATGATCACCGTCCGCGGAGCCCTGGAGCCACTTAAGAAGGCAGCGGAGTAATCATCATTCTCCCAAACCCTCAACCGCGCTCCTTCTTTTCCAAAATCCTTCTTAAAATCGAAACCGGGAAGCTCCCCAGCCATGACTCTCTCACCAGCGGACGTTATAACAAGGTCAACCCCGTAACCATTCTTAAGGAGTCCCTCAACCAGCCTTACTCCATAGATGCTTCCGCTGGCTCCGGTGATTCCCACCACAAAATCAGACAACTTGAATCCCCCTAAAGACTATTTCCAGGGCCACAAACAAAAACAGAATGAGGCTTATAATTCCATTCATGGTAAAAAAAGCGAGGTCAAGCCGAGATAAGTCATCCGGCTTAACCAGACTATTCTCGTAAGCAAGCAGAGCCGCCGCAACAAAAACACCCGTGAAGTAAAAAAATCCAAGGTTAAAGCTCATTCCTAGAAAGATAAGAATCAAAACCGAAAAGGCGTGAAGCAATTTGGTAAAGAGAAGAGCTTTTCCGATTCCAAACTGAGCGGGGATCGAAAATAGGCCTTCACGGTGGTCGGTCTCAACATCCTGAGTGGCGTAGATGATATCAAAGCCCGCCGTCCATAAAGCAACGGCCGCACCGATGACAAGGGGTCTCCAGTCAAGGGAATTCGTAATCGCTGCCCAGGCTCCGACCGGGGCCAAGCCCAAACAAGCTCCCAGAATAAAATGGGAAAGCCAGGTGAACCTCTTGGTGTAGGGATAAACCACAAAGGGGGCGACGGAAAAAGGCCAAAGATAGCGGCAGATGGGAGCCAAGTTATAGACGGCGATCAAAAACAAAGCCAGACTCACCACGGCAAAAATGGAAACGTCAAAAACGGATAAAAGACCTTTCGGGAGAGCCCGTTCGGCGGTTCTGGGGTTTCTCCGATCAATTTCTTTATCGATCAAGCGATTCAAGGACATGGCAAAACTCCTCGCCCCAACCATGGCCAGAGTTATCCAAAAGAGTACCACCAAAGTTGGGGGATTCATTTGGGAAAGAAACGCCCCAAAATAAGCAAAGGGCAGAGCAAAAACACTGTGCTCAAACTTTATCATCTCGAGATATATCGCTACCCTAGCCCAAACCGTATTCCGCCCAGCGTTCATCGACAAGCTCCCTTATCTTCTCATCCATAGAGATTTCATCCGGCCACTCCCGGCTGTGTCCCTCCTCCGGCCATTTCCTGGTGGCATCTATTCCCATCTTGTGGCCGTGATAGGGGGTGGGGGAAGAGTGATCCAGCACATCGAGCGGTCCTTTCGAAAGTAGACAATCCCGCTTGGGATCGACATTGTTAAAAACCCGCCAGGCAACCTCGGAATAGTCGTGGACGTTCACGTGTTCGTCCACCACCACTATGAACTTGCTGAACATCATCTGTCCCAGACTCCACAAGGCATTCATCGTCTTGAAGGCATGCTTGGGGAATCCCTTCTTTATGGAAACGATGACGCAGTTGTGAAAGACTCCCTCTAGGGGAAGGTCGATGTCTTTCACTTCCGGAAGCACCGCTTTGATCAGGGGGAGAAAGATACGCTCGGTGGCCTTGCCCATGTAGCAATCCTCCATAGGTGGTTTTCCCACCACCGTCGCCGGGTAGATGGGGTTTTTCCTCATGGTGATGGCCTTCACGTGGAAAACCGGGTATTCGTCAGCCAGGGAGTAGTAGCCGGTGTGATCCCCAAAGGGGCCCTCGAGTCTCTCCTCCGCGTGGAGGACGTATCCCTCGAGAATCATCTCGGCGTTGGCCGGCACATGCAGATCCACCGCTTTTGCCTTGACCACCTCAACCGGCTCCCCCCTCAAGAAACCGGAGAAGATGAGCTCATCTAGGCCGTGTGGCAAGGGAGCCGTGGCTGAGTATATGGTGGCTGGATCGGCCCCTAAGGCGACGGCCACTTCAAAAGGCTTGTTCGGGTCGCTCTTTCTAAAATTTTGAGCCCCATCGTGGTGTATTTGCCAGTGCATCCCCGTTGTTTGCCGATCGAATATCTGCATCCTGTACATACCAATGTTCTGGTGGCCGGTCTCGGGGTCCTTGGTTGTCACAAGCGGCAGGGTAATGAACCTTCCCGCGTCCTGAGGCCAGCACTTGAGGACGGGCAATCGCGAGAGGTCAACCTCTTCTCCTTCAAGCACAATTTCCTGGCAGGGCGCATTCTTCACGATTTTCGGTTTTATTCTTGAGACCAAGGCCAGTTTGAACAGGCTTTTCAATCCCTCGCCGAGAGTTTTGGGAAGTCGAGGAACAGCCCCGGAAATGATGTTCTCCAGTTCCCCGAAAGATTCTCTTCCCAGAGCCCAGGCCATCCTGTTGTACGAGCCGAAAAGGTTGCTCACGACGGGTATCTCCAAGCCCTTTACTCTCTCGAAAAGGAGGGCCGGACCGCCCGATTTGACGATGCGGTCCACTATTTCAGTTATCTCGAGTTCGGAGTCGACCTCAGTCTTTACCCGTCTGAGTTCGCCCTTTTTCTCCAAGAAACCCATGAAACCCCTCAAATCTTTAAAGCCCAATTTGAATCTCCTCCATCAAACCGGATTTCAGGATTCTCTTCAGGGTCTCCTTGGCCGCCTTGAGAGAGAAACTCTCGGCTCCTTCCAGGAAAGCCCCGTGGATTATCCCTTGGGCGGCCCCAAAGATGACCATCCTGGTTGCTTTGTGATCTAAATCTCTCTTGTATATTCTTCGGGACTGTCCCTCTCGAATTATCTCTTC
>DNCG01000125.1 GCA_003491635.1 Actinomycetota bacterium | reverse complement strand
CCGGCTGAGATAAGCAAGAGTGTCTTCGCGCATATTCCCATCGTCGGAGACGCCAGGAATATTTTGCAATCCCTTACAGTGGCCATAAAAAAGCTGCTGGAGAAACAGGAGATGGCTGACAGGGGTAGCTGGAGTGCTCAGATCGAGGAGTGGAAGAAAAAGTGCCCTCTTAGCTATCGTCAGGGTGACACCATAAAACCAGAATATGTGGTGGAACAGATTTATGAGCTCACCAAGGACAGGGAAACGGTTATGACCACTGGGGTTGGCCAAAATCAAATGTGGGCTGCCCAGTACTACAAGGTGACGAAACCGAGGACGTTTATCTCCTCCGGTGGTCTGGGAACGATGGGATTTGGCCTGCCGGCGGCCATTGGGGCCCAGTTTGGTCGTCCCGATGCGCTGGTTTTCGATATCGACGGCGATGGCAGTTTTCAGATGGTCTCCCAGGATCTGGCCACGGCCGTTTACAATAAGCTGCCGATCAACATCGCCATAATGAACAATGGCTATCTGGGGATGGTGCGACAGTGGCAGGAACTTTTCTATAAGCGTCGGTATTCCCAGGTGGATCTTGCCGTGGGCACGCCCGATTTTGTGAAACTGGCCGAGGCTTATGGCGCCAAGGGTCTTAGGGCGTGTCACCCGGATGAGGTGAGATCCGTTTTAGGGGAAGCCATCGCAACGGATGGACCGGTCGTAATCGATTTTCTGGTGGAGCGAGAGGAGAACGTCTTTCCCATGGTCGCTCCAGGGGCTCCCATCAGCCAGATGATTGGAGGCGAGGAGGAATGAAGCACATCTTATCGGTTCTGGTGGAGAATAAACCTGGTGTCCTGGCGCGGGTCGCCAGTCTCTTCAGGCGCCGGGGGTTCAATATCGACAGTTTGGCTGTGGGCCCGACTGAAGATCCCACCATATCCAGGATGACGATCGTCGTTGATGTGGCAGAACACCCTCTTGAGCAGGTTGAGAAACAACTGCACAAATTGATAAATGTTTTAAAGATAAGTGATCTCGACCCGAAGGAATCGGTCGAGCGGGAGTTGGTGCTCATTAAGGTCGATGCGACGGCGAAGGAAAGACCGGAGATCATAGAGATCGTGGATATTTTCAGGGCCAAGATCGTGGATGTCAGTCAAAAGACGGTGACTGTTGAGGTCACGGGCACGGGGGATAAGATTAAGGCGATGGAGGATTTGCTTCGTCCCTATAGCATAAGGGAGCTTGTGCGCACCGGGAAGGTTGCTCTGGGTCGAGGATCTGTCACCGAGACCTGAGCTGTGCCGCGAGGTCAAGAATGAACTTTCTTGAGAGAAAGGAGATGTAATGGTCAAAATGTATTACGAGGCCGATGCTGATTTGAGCATACTGAAGGATAAAAAAATTGCTGTGATCGGTTTCGGCAGCCAAGGGCACGCTCATGCTCTTAATCTCAAGGATAGTGGGGTCGATGTGCTGGTTGGTCTTCGCGAGGGTGGTTCGTCGTGGCAGCGAGCCAAGGACAGTGGGCTTAGTGTTATGGTCATCTCAGAGGCAGCCAAGGCGGCCGATCTCATCATGATGCTCACCCCGGATCAGACGCACAAGGAAATATACTATAGCGATATCCGCCCCAATCTGGAAGAAGGAAATACCCTTGCCTTCGCTCATGGATTCAATATCCATTTTCACCAGATAGTCCCGGAACCAAATATCGATGTCATAATGATCGCACCGAAAGGTCCCGGCCATTTGGTCAGGAGAATGTACGAGCAGGGGATCGGGGTGCCAGCTCTTTTGGCTGTCTATCAGGATTACACTGGTCGCTCCAGGGAGGTGGCTCTGGCCTATGCGAAGGGCATTGGCGCCACGAGGGCTGGTGTGATCGAGACGACCTTTAAGGAGGAGACGGAGACAGATCTCTTCGGGGAGCAGTGTGTCCTCTGTGGTGGGACAACGGAGTTGATCAGAGCTGGATTTGATACTTTGGTGGAGGCGGGCTATCAGCCCGAGATAGCCTATTTTGAGTGTCTCCATGAGCTGAAGCTGATCGTGGATCTGATCTACGAGAGTGGCATATCTGGAATGAGGCATTCCATCAGCGACACCGCCGAATATGGCGATCTGGTTAAGGGGAAAAGGATCATCACCGAGCAGACCAGAGACGAGATGAGAAAGATCCTGGCTGAGATCCAATCAGGCGAGTTTGCACAGGAGTGGATTCTGGAGAACCAGGCGGGGCGGCCGGTCTTCGATGCCTTGAGAAAGAAGGAGGCGGATCATCTCATCGAGCAGGTGGGCAAGAAGTTGCGTGCCATGATGAGCTGGATAAAGAAATAACTGAACTTGCGCGAACTTGCGGAGAGGATTAGTATAATAGAGGAATATTGTGAATGGAGGCACAATCTATGAGAAAAGAGTATCTGATGACGCCAGGGCCGACACCCATCCCACCTGAGGTTTTGGTCTCCCAAGCGCGACCAATGATCCATCATCGCACCCCCCTATACACAAAGATACTCGTCTCGGTGATTGAGGATTTGAAGTACATCTTTCAGACGAGGAATGATGTTTTGATATTTGCCTCCTCGGGCACGGGGGCGATGGAGTCTGCTGTGGTCAATCTGTTTTCGGCTGGAGATAAAGTCATCGTCGCCAGTAACGGAAAGTTCGGAGATAGATTCGTGAAGCTGGCGGAGACATACGGTCTAGCCGTCAGCAAGCTGGAGTATGATTGGAACAGTGTCGTTAACCCCGACGATATCGCCCACTTGCTCGAAAAGGACGCAGAAATCAAGGGCGTTTTCGTCGTTCAGAGCGAGACTTCCACTGGAATTCTCAATGATGTCAAATCGATAGGGGAGATCGTCAAGGATCATTCGGCGGTTCTGGTAGTCGACTCTATAACGGGAATAGGTGCGGTGGAGTGCAAGACCGACGAGTGGCATCTGGATGTCGTGATGACCGGTTCTCAAAAGGGGTTGATGCTCCCACCTGGACTCGCCTGTGTGAGCGTGAGCGAGAAGGCGTGGGAGGGCGTGGAGAGATCCACCCTACCCAAGTTTTATTTCAGCTATAAGAAGAGTAGGGAAGCTCTTCACAGGGATCAGCCTCAGAACCCCTTCACGCCGCCCGTTTCGTTGATAGTCGGCTTAAGCGAAGCCCTCAAGATGATGAGGAAAGAGGGTTTGGAGAATGTGAT
>DNCG01000030.1 GCA_003491635.1 Actinomycetota bacterium | reverse complement strand
GCCGTGAGGAATCGGTTCTCGACGATGATTCTTCCAACAGTCACCCTGACCGTGATATCCCTCACTTCGAAAAGGATTTACCGCCACCTTTGAAGAAATAATCAAGGGGATTTAAGTGAGGGAGAAATGAAGGTTAGAGAACCAGCGGTTGCCGGCAGCTTTTACTCGGGTAGCCCACGTAGATTGCGGGAACAGATAAGAGAATGCTTTCTGGGTCACCTGGGACCGGGGGCTCTTCCCGAAATTACCCCGGAGGGGGAGGGCAGGATCATTGGACTGGTAAGTCCCCATGCGGGGTATATGTATTCCGGGCCAGTGGCCACTCACGGATTTTACCACTTGGCTCTCGATCAGATCCCAAAATCGATAGTGCTCCTGGGCCCAAATCACACCGGCCTTGGCACCCCCGTAGCCATGGTCGCAAAAGGAAGCTGGAAAACGCCTCTGGGCATTATCGACATCGATGCTGAACTTGCTCGCAAAATCGGAGAGGAATCGGACGTAATCGAAGAGGATGAAAGCGCTCACATCATGGAACACTCCATCGAAGTTCAATTGCCATTTCTCCAATTCGTTTATGGGACGGATTTCAAGTTCGTGCCCATCTGCATGCGTCATCAATCCTTCAAAGAGAGCTTCGAGCTAGGAGAAGCCCTGGCTAGGGTCCTGGCGGAAAAACAGGCGGTGATCATTGCAACCACTGACTTCACCCACTATGAGACCCAGGCCCAAGCCGAATACAAGGACAAACGAGCCCTGGAAGCGATACTCGGTTTGGATCCTGGGGGGTTGGAGGACGCCGTGAGAAAACTGAGGATCAGTATGTGCGGACCTGGTCCAGTAATGGCCATGCTCATCGCCGCCAAGAAGTTGAATGCTGTGGAGGCAAAACTCCTCTCCTACCAAACCTCGGGCGATATAACGGGGGATTATGAGGCGGTGGTCGGCTACGCCTCGGTGAAAGTAAGTGGGTCTACCCGTCGGTAGACAGGTGAGAAAGAAAACAGGAGGAGAAGGTGCGGATCAAACTGAAACAATTGGACAAGGAACTACCCGCCCCTAGGCCCGCCCATGGTGGAGACGCCGGGGTTGATCTCTTCAGCAGAATCAACACAACACTCAAACCAGGCAAACGAGCCCTGGTGCCAACGGGAATCGCCATCGCGATTCCACATGGATATGCTGGGTTCATTCAGCCCCGCTCTGGGTTGGCCTTAAATCACGGGATAAGCATTGTGAACACCCCGGGGTTGATCGACAGCGAATATCGCGGGGAGGTCGGCGTTATTCTGATAAATCTCAGCATGGAAAAGGACTTCAAGGTGAGGCGAGGGGATAAGATAGCTCAGCTGGTAATCCAGAGGATTGAAACCATAGATTTTGAAACGGTCGATGAGCTCGACAACACCCGACGGGGAAATGGGGGATTCGGTAGCTCGGGAAGATGATCAGGGGAGACAGCAGTTCATGAACGACCTTATCCAGGTGGCCCGGGGAGAGAAAAAAGCGGATCTCCTCCTGAAAAATGCGTGGATCGTCAATGTCTTCACGGGAACCATAGATTCGGGAGACGTGGCCATCTACAATGGAAGGATTGCCGGCATCGGTAACTACGAGGCAGAGAAGGAGATTGACCTAAGGGGATCCTACCTGACCCCGGGTTTTATCGACAGCCATGTTCACATCGAGTCGTCGATGGTTTCCCCAGAGGAGTTCGCCTCCACTGTGATCAAACATGGTACAACCACAGTCGTCGCCGACCCGCATGAGATCGCCAACGTCGCCGGAAAAACCGGAATCGCCTACATGCTGGAGGCATCAAAGAGTCTCCCTGTCTCCATCTATTTCATGTTGCCCTCGTGTGTTCCCGCAACCCACCTCGAAACGAGCGGGGCAACCTTATCCGCGAGCGATTTAAAGTCCCTCTTTAAAGAAAAATCCGTTCTGGGTCTAGCGGAGATGATGAACTTTCCCGGGGTTTTACACCGTGACCCGATCGTGTTAGAGAAACTCGAGAGCTTCGAAAGCAAGCTCATCGATGGGCACGCTCCGGGACTCTCCGGAAAAGATCTCTGTGCCTATATGGCCGTGGGCATCTACTCCGACCACGAATCCACCACACCAGAGGAAGCCCTGGAAAAGTTGCGGCTGGGTATGTACATAATGCTCAGGGAAGGAACCGCCGCGAAGGACCTCAAAAAGCTCCTTCCTATAATCGACGATTTCACGGCTCCTCGATGCCTTCTATCAACGGATGACAGACACCCAGAAGACCTCATTGAGGAAGGTGGCATCGACCTCCTGTTGAGGATGGCCATGAAAGAGGGGGTGCATCCAATCCGAGCCATTCAGCTTGCTACCCTGAATCCGGCCAACTATTTTGGTTTGAAAGATAGAGGGGCAATTTCCCCGGGTCGAATCGCAGATCTGGTTGTCCTCAACGACCTTGAAGCTGTCAAGGTGAGTTCGGTGTTAAAGGATGGGCGGATGGCGGTGAGAGAAGGGGAGCTCCTTCTGAAGCCAAAGAAGAAAGCCGTCCCGGCAAAGATCAAGAAAAACATCAAGATCGAAGAGGTTAAGCCGGGTCACTTTGAAATACCCCGCCGTAGGCGGGGTAAATGCCGTGTGATAGATATCATTCCCAATGAGATAATCACCAAGCAAGCGGTGGTCCCCCCGAAAACGAAGGAGGGCAGGATCATCTCCGATACAGAGCGAGATATTATAAAAATCGCCATCATCGAGAGGCATAGTGGAACGGGGAATATGTTTGTCGG
>DNCG01000021.1 GCA_003491635.1 Actinomycetota bacterium | reverse complement strand
TTCGAATCCCTTGGGATCTTGCGCGAATTTAAACCTTCCCTGGTGGTTGGGATGGGGGGATACGTCAGTTTTCCCCTGGTGAGCATGGCGGCCGTTCTCGGGATCCCCACTGCTATTCACGAGCAGAATGCTTATCCGGGGTTGGCCAACCGTCTGCTGGGAAGGGTGGCGAAGGTAATTGCCGTTTCTTATCCCGGGACGAAGGATTATTTCTCTCCACGAAGGAAGATTATTCTGACGGGAAACCCAGTTAGAAGAGGTGTTCGGGCTTCTCACCGTGAAGATGCTCTGAGGGCGTTTGGTCTGGATTCTTCTCGCCGAACCTTGCTGATCTTTGGGGGAAGTCGCGGGGCCCGAAGGATCAATCGAGCTTTTTTGGAGGCCTACGATTTCTTCAGGGATGCGGATGACCTACAAATAATCCACATCACCGGCGAAGGAGAGTACGATGTGTTTTTAAAGACTATGAATACCTTGAGGCGCACCGATGATAGGGTCATCTACCAATGCCATCCCTACTTAACTACGATTGATCTAGCCTATGCCGCGGCCGATCTCGTTCTCTGTCGCGCCGGAGCCACCACGATCGCTGAGATAACCGCCAAAGGGATTCCGGCCGTGCTTGTTCCGTATCCCTACTCTACCGCAGCTCATCAGGAGAAGAATGCCAGGTATCTTGAAAACTATGGCGCTGCACGAGTAGTATTGGATGGAGATTTAAACGGTCGATCGATGTATGAGGCCGTGAGCATCCTTATCCACGACGATGAGGGTCTTCGTCGGATGAGGGAAAGTTCACTCTCGCTGGGAAGACCCAGGGCCGCTGAGGAGCTGGCCAGTTTGGTTGAGGAACAGAGCAAGAGGTGAGCGGTGAAGTTTAAACGAGTGCATTTTGTGGGCATAGGTGGGGCTGGGATGAGTGGCATTGCCAAGGTGCTCTTGGAGATGGGGTATGTCGTCACCGGCTCCGATCTTAAAGAGTCTCGGAACACTCTGAGTTTGCGCAAACAGGGAGCCAAGATTTTTATCGGCCATCGTCCCGACAATGTGGGCGATGCCGATCTGGTAGTTGTCTCCTCCGCTATTCCTAAAAACAACCGTGAGATGAAATGTGCTCTTCGAAGGGGTATTCCCGTGATTCCAAGGGCGGAGATGCTGGCCATCCTGGGGGATGGGCGGACCAACGTGGCTGTGGCGGGGACTCACGGGAAGACCACGACCACTTCCATGATTTCCTGGGTTTTGGAGAAAAACGGCCTCGATCCCACTTTTTTAATTGGGGGCGAGCTGAACGATATTGGGAGCAACGCCAAATATGGCCGGGGAAAATTTTTCATCGTCGAGGCGGATGAAAGTGATGGTTCCTTGCTTTGCTTAAAACCCCACACCATGGTGGTAACGAACATCGAGGCTGATCATCTCGATTACTACAACTCCTTGGACGAGATCGAGGAGGTCTTCTTCAAGTTCGTGAGCAAGCTTCCTCCCGATGGCCGGGGTATTGTTTGTGGGGATCACCCCGGTGTCAAGAAATTGATTCGGCGGGCGGACAAGGAATACATCATCTATGGTATGGATAAAAACAGCGATTTTTATGCTGAGGACGTCGAGTTGGGGGGTTTTGGGAGCAGTTTTGAGGTTTATGGGGGCGGCAAGAGGTTAGGAAAGGTCTCCCTCCGACTCCCGGGGGTTCACAATGTGTACAATGCCCTGGCGACCATCGCCTTGAGTACCTTCATTGGGCTCGATTTCACTGCCATTGCTGATGCTTTGAGCCAATTCAGCGGAGTACAGAGGCGTTTTCAGCTGGTGGGTTCCTGTGGCGATGTTACCCTCATCGACGACTATGCCCATCATCCCACGGAGGTGAGGGCGACCATCGACGCGACGCGTGATGGCGATTGGAAGAGGATAATCTGTATCTTTCAGCCCCACCGTTTTTCAAGAACAAGATTTCTGGGCGAGGATTTTGGCGAAGCCTTTGATGAGGCTGATTTGGTGATCTTGACCGATATTTATGCTGCCGGTGAACAACCAATCCCGGGAGTGAGCGGTAAATTGATATTGAACGCTCTCCTTTCCCGAAATCCACGAAAGCAGGTAATTTATTTACCCAGGAAGGCGGAGGTTGAGAGGTTTTTAACCCGCGTGGTGAGAAAGGGCGACCTCGTTCTGATCATGGGTGCGGGCGATATTTGGACCGTTGGGGAGTGGCTTCTCAACTTCTTGCGGGGGAGAGAACCGTTGGGCGTGGGAGCATAAATGGGCGTACTAGATAGGGTTTTTACCAGGTTTGAGAGGGAGTTGAAGGGGAAGGCCATTCGGAATCGGCCGCTGGCGAAGCACACCACCTTGCGGGTTGGGGGACCGGCTGGCATTTTTGTGATCGCCGACTCCATCAATGAGCTTCGTCTGGTTTTGCAGACGGCCCTCGATTTTGGTTTGCCTTATTTCGTGCTAGGCAAGGGGTCTAATGTGCTGGTTTCCGATGAGGGATTCGATGGGATAGTCATCGAGCTTGGCATCGATTTTCGGAGAATCGTCGTGGATGGAGGTTATATCCAGGCCGGAGCTGGAGTTGCTCTGCCCGTTCTGGTTCAGGTGGCTTGCAAAAGGGGACTGGAGGGACTGGCTTTTGCTGTGGGTATCCCCGGCAGTTTGGGGGGTGCTTTGGTCACGAACGCCGGGGCTTATGGGCGAACCATCGGTGATGTGGTGAGGAAGGTGACCGTTTATAATACCCTGGATCACCAGCTCAGATCGGTGGATCATTCGGAAATCGCGTTTAGATATCGGAATAGTTCCTTGCTCGCCGATGGTATAATTGTCGAGGCTGTGATAAAGCTGGAAGAAAGCGATCCCGATTGCGTTGCGGGTGAGATGGAAAAGCTGTTTAGAAAAAGGAAGCGAAGCCAGCCGCTCAATCTTCCCAGCGCGGGGAGTGTTTTTAAGAATCCACCCGGCCTTTTTGCCGGCAAGCTTATTGAGGAGGTCGGATGCAAGGGTCTTCGCGTGGGGGATGCTCAGATTTCCCAGAAACACGCCAATTTTATCGTAAATTTGGGAAATGCGACCGCAAATGACGTCCTCACTCTCCTGAAAAAAGTTCAGGACGAGGTTTACTCGGTCAAGGGAATTATTTTGGAACCGGAGATAACTCTCGTTGGTGAGTTCCCGCCCTCCCTGATTCCACGTGGTCGAGCGGGCGAAGATTATGAGGTGGATCGGGTTGGTTGAACGGTTGAGAAGTGCTGAAGAGAAAGCCCGGCAGCGTCGCAAAAAGATTTCCCGCCTGAGATGGAAAAGACGCCTTAGATTGGTTGTGCTTTTCCTGATCCTTGCCGTGTTTGTCTGGGGAGGAGTTAAGCTGTACAACTCGAGTTTCTTCAATGTCAGGAAGGTGGAGGTAAAGGGCAATCGCCATCTTTCCGATAAACAGGTGGTTGAACTCAGCGGTGTGACTTCCAGGACCAGCCTTCTCAAGCTTTCCGCCCGGAAAATCGAAGAGAAACTTCTCGATCATCCCTGGATAAAGGGGGTTGAAGTTGAGCGCCACCTTCCCAATTCTCTGGAGATCAAGGTAGTTGAAAGAGTTCCAGTGGCGATAATTCCCCTGAAGGAAGGCTTTGTTCTGGTGGATGACGACTGTTTCGCTTTGGAGTGCTTGGAGAGCACCAAGGGCTTGAACTTGCCCCTGATAAGGGACTTGACCATCTCCGATTTTGAAATTGGGGAGAAGATAAGATTCGGGTCTCTCTCCAATGCCATCACCTGTCTGGTTCATCTCGAGGATCCTCTCAAGGGGTCTCTGAGCATCATTTCGGCTCCCTCCGTGGATAAGCTGTCGCTTTATACCAAGGATGGCGTGGAGATCATTTACGGAAAAGCGGAGGAAACGAAGAAGAAAAACTATGTTTTAAGGGAGATATTGTCGAAAGATTCTGGTAAGGTCATCTTCATTGATATCCGTGTTCTCTCCAACCCCGTGGTTAAACGATTGGAAAGACCCTAACTTTTCCCGCTTTTTGAGCAGTCTTTTTTAATTCCGCCGATTTTTTAGGTTGAAAAAAAAATTTAAATAGTATAAGGTTGTTCTCAAGGTACAGACTGAACAAAAACCCTAAAGTTTAACTTGAGAGTTTGGCTTGTTTTTATCTGAGGAGGAGGTTATGAGAGAACCCAAATCAAGTTATCTGGCTGTCATCAAGGTTGTCGGAATCGGTGGAGGGGGAACCAATGCGGTCAACCGGATGATAGAGGCGGGCCTTAAAGGAGTAGAGTTTGTGGCGATCAACACGGATGCCCAAGCTCTTCTCATGTCCGATGCCGATTGCAAGCTTCACATCGGAGCCAACCTGACCAAGGGATTGGGAGCGGGGTCCGACCCTGAACTTGGTTATCAAGCTGCCGAAGAGAATCGACAGGAGATCAAGGAAGTTTTGCAGGGTGCTGATATGATCTTTATCACTGCGGGCAAAGGAGGGGGCACGGGAACTGGTGCTGGCCCCGTGGTGGCCGAGATTGCTAAGGAGGAGCTAGGAGCTTTAACTGTGGGTGTTGTCACCAGGCCTTTTAGCTTCGAGGGGCGTAAGCGATCGATGCAAGCAGACGAGGGAATAATGAAGCTACAGGAAAAGGTGGATACGCTGATTATAATCCCCAATGACAGGTTGCTTCAGGTGGTCGAGAGGAAGACCTCGATCCTCGATGCCTTCAGGCTTGCCGACGATGTGCTCCGTCAGGGGGTTCAAGGGATCACCGATTTGATCACCGTTCCCGGTTTAATTAATCTGGACTTTGCCGACGTGAGAACGATCATGGCCAGTGCTGGCTCCTCCCTGATGGGTATCGGGGTCGCTGGTGGAGATAACAGGGCTCCTGAGGCGGCAAAGGCGGCGATATCCAGCCCTCTACTAGAGGCATCCATCGAGGGGGCTAAGGGCGTGCTTCTCAACATTTCTGGTGGTTCTGACCTGGGTCTGTTTGAGGTCAATGAAGCGGCTGAAGTTATTGCCAATGCAGCTCATCCCGATGCCAACATCATCTTTGGGGCGGTCATCGACGATTCTTTGGGCGATGAGGTCAAAGTCACCGTCATCGCCACGGGTTTTGATATTCGGAGAAGGCAGGAAAAGCTGGAGTTTGTGGCGGAAAGGGAGATACCCGTCCTCGAGACCGAAACCCCTGATATAGATATTCCCACCTTTCTGCAGAAAAAAGAGTCCTAGGTGGGTCTTGCGTTGTGAGGCCCCGCCAACGGCGGGGCTTTTTATTTTGTCCGTGATTGGGAGCATCAAATTGCCTTGCGAATTGAGGTTGGAGCGGAGAGAAGATATCAGTTTTTTTGTCCCGAGCAATCTATTGCCCGAGGGATCGGTGCGAGTGGTCTTCAGCACCCGAAAGGGTGGAGTGAGTCCCCCTCCTTACGAATCTTTGAATCTCGCTTTTCATGTTGGGGATGAGGAAGCCAATGTGCTGGAAAATAGACGGGTTTTTTGCTCGGCCATCGGTCTTGATCTCGGGCGTTTGACCACCGCCCAACAGGTTCACGGGAGTAAGATTGCCGTTGTTGGGCAGGATTTGGTGGGCCGGGGTGCTTTCGATGAAGAGACAGCCATCCCGGTGGTGGATGGTCTGATCACGAATTTAACGGGTGTACCCCTGGCCGTTTTTCTGGCCGACTGTGTTCCCATTGTGCTCTTTGATCCCTTGAGGCGAGCAATTGGCATCGCTCACGCTGGTTGGAAGGGGACTCACAGCGGGATCGCCCTGAATTTGGTGGAGTCCCTGGTGGGCGTCTTTCGGTCTCGTCCGGAGAACCTGCTCGCCTTCGTCGGTCCCTCCATTCGTTCCTGCTGTTATGAGGTGGATGCTGAGTTGTTCCAGATGTTTAAGGACAGGTTTCGCGGTGAGGTGTCCGAACAGGGGCGCTTAGACCTGGTGATGCTAAACGTGAGACAGTTGAAGAGAGGGGGTGTTTTTCAGAAAAATATCCATTTTAGCCGACTTTGTACCGCCTGTAAGGCGAGTTTATTTTTTTCACACCGAGCGGAGGGACAGACCGGTCGACAAGCCGCCATCGTGGCGTTATTATGATGTGAGAAGTCTAAAAAGGTGGAGGGTTTTCTTCTTTTTTGACGAAGAATTTTGTGGGGTATGAGATCCGTTGCCGATAATCTGAAGTCCATCAGGAGCAGGATCGAGCGAGCTGCCTTGAGGGTTGGTCGAAATTTCTCTGACATCAAGCTGGTGGCGGTGACCAAAAATGTTTCCGTTTCCCAGATCGAGGAGGCAATAACGGCAGGGGTAACGGATATCGGTGAGAATAGGGCTCAAGAGGCCCTAGGGAAGTTTCGAGAGCTTGATGGTCGTGTTACCTGGCATTTTGTTGGACATCTCCAGACTAATAAGGTCAAATATGTCGTGGATTTTGTCGAACTCGTCCATTCGGTGGACAGCTTGAGATTAGCCAAGGAGA
>DNCG01000056.1 GCA_003491635.1 Actinomycetota bacterium | reverse complement strand
TTCGATCCCGAGCTCTCGGACAACCCTGTCCATGACCTTAATATAGTCGGAGCAGATCTGGTGCCCCACACCCCTGGAGCCGGAGTGGATCATCATCACGAGCTGGCCTTTAAGCAGACCAAAGACCTCCGCCACCTTGTCATCGTATATCTCCACAACCTCCTGGAGTTCCAAGAAGTGGTTCCCGGCACCCAGGGTTCCCGGCTGGCTGAGGCCCCTCTCAAAAGCACGCCGACTGACCTTGCTGGGGTCCGCCTCAGGTAGGCACCCCCCATCCTCGGTATAATCCAGGTCCTCCCTCCAACCGTAGCCGGCAGCCACAGCCCACCTCGCACCCTTGACCATTAGCTCCTCCATCTCTTTCCAGCCGAGCTTGATCTTCCCCCTGCTCCCTACCCCTTTGGGGATATTCCGGGAGAGCTCGTGCATGAGGGCTTGCATAGAAGGAGCGATTTCCTTCGCGGTCAAGTTGGTCTTGAGGAGCCTAACGCCGCAGCTCACATCATATCCCACGCCGCCGGGAGAGATGACCCCCGTCTTGGCATCCATCGCCGCCACGCCACCGATGGGAAAGCCGTAGCCCCAGTGAATATCGGGCATGGCGAAGGAGGCTTTGACTATGCCAGGAAGAAAGGCGACGTTCACTACCTGCTCCAGGGCCCTATCGCGATCGGCCTGAGAGATCAGATCATCATCCGCATAGACAGTGCCGGGGACCCTCATGCCCGAACGATGCGCTTGGGGAATCATGAAACGATAAGGGCCGGTCTTCTTCCAGTAGCTCACAGGGGCCCCCTCCCGCAAGGTGCCTAAACGTCGAAGATGACTTGGGCCACCCACAGGTCATCCTTGCTCACCTTGAGCAGGTGATAGGTGCAGGCTTTCACCTGAATCTTGATCGGGTGGCGCTCCAGATCTATTTTCTCACCATAGACCAGAGCGGTCAAATGGTGCTCTTCGTCCCAATTAACTATGTCGAATTTTTTTAGTAGCACTTCCTGGACTTCAAAAAGATAGATGAGCTCGTTTAGCCACTCGACGAGCAGGGTCTCACGATCCTCCGCCTCCACCCTGACATCGAGGCAATCCCCCTCCGCCACCTTGTCTAGGTCTGTAATCAGACTGAACATGCCCAGAGCTGTGTTCTCGAAGGCTTCCTTCAGTGTCCTGCCGTATGCCTGAAGACCAACGTCAGCGGTGTGGTCGAGAACCTTGAATCGCTTCACTGCTTCCCCCTGCCTGTGGGTTTCTTCTTGGCCACCCGCGCCAGGGTGCTGACCCTATCCTGATCTTTGAGGTTCATTATCCTTACTCCCTGGGTGTGCCGGCCCATCCTGGAAACGCCCTTCACGGGAACCCTGATGACGACCCCCTCGCTGGAGATCACCATGAGTTCGTGGTGTTTGTCGACCATCTTCGCGCCAGCTAATCTCCCTTTATCCGAGACCAGCTTGATGGTTCTAACTCCTTTTCCGCCACGGGCCTGGAGGGGATATTTGGATGCGGGCGTCCTCTTTCCACAACCATTCTCGGTGACGACGAAGAGATCGGCCCCTTTCTGGACCACTTCCATGCCCAAAACCTCATCACCCTCGCCGAGTTTTATCCCCCTGACACCCATCGCCACTCGGCCCATCGGTCGAGCATCGGCCTCCTTAAACCTTATGGCCTGCCCCCCTCGGGTGACCAGGATCACTTCCTCATCGCCTCCCGTCAACTTCACGCCCACGAGCTCATCGTCCTCCTTTAAGGCGAGAGCGATAATGCCATCCCGGCGGGAACTGTCGTACTCCTTTAGGGGTGTCTTCTTGACCAAGCCCTTCCTGGTGGCCAACATGAGATAGCGGTCCTGGTCAAAATCGCGGACGGCGATAACTGCCGCTATCTTTTCGTCTTGAGCGAAAGGCAAAATGTTCACGATGGCCTGGCCTCTGGAAGTCCGGCTAACCAACGGTAGCTCGTGAACTTTGAGGCGATAGACCTTTCCTTTGTTCGTGAAGAAGAGTGTATAGTGGTGGGTAGAGGAGACGAAGAGATGTTCCACAAAGTCGCCTTCTCTAAGATTGGTTCCCACAACCCCACGGCCACCCCGTCTCTGTCGGCGGTAGGTGGTCACCGGAAGCCGCTTGACGTAACCCGCGTGGGTGATGGTGACGACCATCTCCTCCTCGGCTATGAGGTCCTCAATGTCCATCTCCGTTTTGCCGCCGACGATCTGAGTCCGCCGCGCATCGGCGTATTTTTTCTTTATCTCCAAGAGCTCGCTCTTGGCGAGCTCCGTGACTTTTCGCTCATCGGCCAGAATAGCCCTCAGTCGCTTAACCGTTGCCACGAGCTCCTTGTGCTCCGTCTCGACCTTCTCCCTCTCCATCCCGGTCAGGCGCTGAAGTCTCATGTCCAGGATGGCCTGGGCCTGGGCCTCGCTTAAGGCAAATTTCTCAACGAGTCTCCCCCTCGCCTCTTCCACCATCTTCGACCGACGGATGGTCTTGATGACTTCATCCAGATTTTTGAGGGCAACCAGCAGCCCCTCCAGGATGTGGGCCCGCTCCTCGGCCTTGGCCAACTCAAATTTGGTTCGGCGGGCGACCACTCCTTTTTGGTGGCCGATGTAGTTGCGGAGAGCCTCCGGGAGAGAGAGAACGCGGGGCATGCCATCCACCAAGGCGAGCATGATAACCCCGAAGGGGGTTTCGAGCTGCGTGTGTTTATAGAGGTTGTTGAGGACGACTTTGGGAACGGCCTCGCGCTTGAGCTCGACCACCAAGCGCATCCCGCTCCTGTCCGATTCGTCCCTCAGATCGGATATCCCCGCCAGCTTCTTCTCTTTAACCAGCTCGGCTATCTTCTCCGCCAGTCTCGCCTTATTAACCTGGTACGGTATCTCCGTGACGATGATACGTTTTCTCCCCTCGGTCTCTTCAATTGTGGCCTTCCCTCGCATCCTGATGCTCCCCCGCCCGGTCTCATAGGCCTCCTTTGTGCCCCCTCTGCCCACGATGATGCCCCCCGTCGGAAAATCTGGTCCCTTGATCGCCCTCATGAGATCCTTGATGGTGGCTTCGGGGTTGTCGATGAGCATAACCGCCCCATCTATCACCTCACCGAGATTGTGTGGTGGGATATTGGTGGCCATGCCCACGGCGATTCCGGAGGAGCCATTGACCAAAAGATTGGGGAAGCGCGATGGGAGAACCATTGGCTCCTGAAGGGACTCGTCAAAGTTGGGGGTGAAATCCACCGTCTTCTTGTCGATATCCCTTAAAAGTTCCATGGCAAGCCGGGACAGTCTCGCCTCCGTGTAGCGCATGGCGGCGGGGCTGTCTCCGTCCACGGATCCAAAATTGCCGTGACCATCGATCAGCTCATATCGGCAGGAGAAGTCCTGGGCCATGCGGACCATGGTGTCATAAACGGCGGCATCTCCATGAGGGTGATATTTCCCCAAAACCTCACCGACGATCCGGGCACATTTCTTGTAGGGCTTGCCGGGGAACATTCCCATGTCGTACATGGCATACAGTATCCTGCGGTGACCAGGCTTCAAGCCATCACGAACATCGGG
>DNCG01000045.1 GCA_003491635.1 Actinomycetota bacterium | reverse complement strand
CGTCCCTTTTACGGGGGGACAACGTCCCTATACGGGATTCCAGGGGTCAAAGGGGTCAAGTGAAAATCTTTAAAAATCCATCACTTGATTTCAAGTTTCCTAGTTTTCATCCGACTCCTGACTATTGACTCTTGACTGGTTTTTTGGGGGTTGCAAATGATTTTGATGGTCGATAACTATGACTCATTCACCTATAACTTGGTGCAGTACTTGGGGGAACTGGGAGCGAGTCTCGAGGTTTTCAGGAACGATAAGATAACCATTCAGGAGATCGAAAGGCTCAACCCAGCGCACATCGTGATCTCTCCCGGCCCCTGTACCCCTAATGAGGCGGGCATTTCTATGGAGGTGATACGGCATTTCGCGGGGAGGATACCAATTCTAGGTGTATGTTTAGGCCATCAAGCCATAGCTCAGGTTTTTGGGGGAAGGATCGTTCGGGCACCTATCCCGGTTCATGGAAAGACTGCCCTCGTTCACCACGATGGTGAAACCATTTTTTCGGGTGTGGAGAATCCCTTTGTTGCGACACGATACCACTCGTTGATAGCCGAAAGGGAGACCCTGCCCGATTGTCTCGAGATTTCGGCTGAGACGAAGGATGGAATCATCATGGGTATCAGGCACAGGGAGCTGGCGGTCGAGGGAGTTCAGTTTCACGCCGAGTCCATACTTACAATCGAGGGAAAGAAGATATTAAGAAACTTCTTAAATCTGAAAGTTAGGAGTTAATTGAGAATTGAGAAACTTAGGATTTACCTGCCCGCCATTGGCTGTCACCGGCAGGCGTAGGACTTCGGACCTCGGCGAGCTCGGTCGAGCCGCGAGCGGGGAAATTGGAATTTTGGACTTAGGGGTTTTACTCCCGACTTGGGAAGGAGGTAAAGATGATAGTTGAGGCTATTAAGAAGGTGGTCGAGCATCGGGATTTGACTCGCGAGGAAGCCAGGGCGGTGATGGAGGAGATAATGAGCGGGCAGGCCCACGATGCCCAGATCGGCTCCTTTCTGACCGCACTTCGGATGAAGGGTGAGATGGTCGAGGAGATATCGGGTTTTGCGGAGATCATGCGCGCCCATGCTACGCGTATCAGTCCCAAGGCGCTGGAGCTCGTGGACACCTGCGGGACGGGAGGCGATGCTCCCAATACCTTTAATATATCCACGGTTGTGGCTTTTGTAGCCAGTGGGGCGGGAGCGCACATCGCCAAGCATGGGAATAGGTCGGTCTCCAGTCATTGTGGAAGTGCCGATGTCCTGGAGGCTTTGGGTGTGAAGATAGAGATATCGCCTCAAGCAATTGAAGAATGCATCGATGAGGTTGGTATAGGGTTTTTGTTTGCGCCCCTTCTTCACAAGGCGATGAAGCACGTCATGCCCAGCCGCAAGGCCATGGGTATAAGAACGGTTTTCAATATTTTGGGTCCCCTTACCAATCCTGCCCGTGCTTCGGCACAGATTTTGGGAGTCTATGACCAGTCCCTGACCGAGGTGATGGCGGAGGTCCTCAGGAACCTAGGGGTTAGGCACGCATTGGTCGTTCATGGGACCGACGGGATGGACGAGATATCCAATACTGGTCCGAGCAAGATTTCCGAGCTAAGGGATGGTAAGGTGAAAACTTACACTGTGACTCCCGAACAATTTGGCCTTCCCAGAGCGAAGATCAATGATCTCAAAGGGGGGACCGTTGAGGAGAATGCCCGCATCGCAAGGGAGATTTTATCTGGAGGAGATGGACCGAGGAGAGACATTGTGCTCTTGAATGCGGCAGCGGCGTTGCTGGCGGCGGGTAAAGCCAGCGATTTTGTTCGGGGGCTAGAGCTCGCGGCGGAGTCTATAGACAGTGGAGCCGCTTTAGAAAAACTCGAAAAACTCATGGAATTCACCAATAATTATAGGGGGTAAGGAAAAGGGATGAGTCTTCTCTCTCTCATCCCTCATTCCGCTTGGTGTGTTGCTCATGATTCTAAATGAGATAATTAGGGACAAAAGACGTGAGATAGAACAGAGAAAAAGGAGTGTAGGGCTTGAGACCTTGCGGGAGCAGATATCTTCCTTGCCTCTGACCAGGGATTTCAAAACCGCTCTCTCAAGACCGGGTTTGAGTCTCATTGCCGAGGTCAAAAAGGCTTCCCCATCGGTGGGGGTTATCAAGGAGGATTTCGATCCAGTGAGGCTGGCGAAGATATATGAGGAGAGTGGTGCGGCGGCAATCTCCGTTCTCACCGAGAGCAAGTATTTTCAGGGGAGCCTGGACGATATTGATCGGATCAAGATGGTGACCTCGGTTCCCGTGCTTCGGAAGGATTTCATCTTCGATGATTATCAGGTCTACGAGTCCAGGGCCCACGGGGCCGATGCCATTTTGCTGATCGCGGCCATTCTCGATGCGGAGGAGATGTCGCGGCTGATCTCCTTGGCTCGAAGGTTGGGATTGAGTGTTCTGGTGGAGGCACACACCGAGGGGGAGTTGTTTAAGGTACTGAAGACAGATGCCGAAATCGTTGGTATAAATAATAGAAATTTGGAAAATTTTGAAGTTGATATTTCGACGACGGCTCGGCTGAAAGCGTTTATTCCTCCGGGCAAAGTGATAGTGAGCGAGAGCGGGATCAGCTCTTCCAACGAGGTTGATTTCTTGCGCAGTCTGGGAGTGGATGCCATACTGGTGGGTGAATTTCTGATGAAAGGTGATGATGTGAAGGAGAAAGTGAGGGAATTGCTCGAAAATAAGGGGAGTGAAGTATAGATCGAGAGAAAGGGGATGAGACTTATGGAGGAAACGAAAATTACGCTTAGCGAGAAGGAGATGCCCACGGCTTGGTACAATATTCAGCCGGATTTACCAGCTCCGCTTTTGCCACCACTCAATCCGGCGACGGGCCAGCCCATTGGGCCCCAGGACTTAGCACCGATTTTTCCCATGGAGCTGATCAAACAAGAGGTGAGTCAGGATCGCTGGATCGAGATACCCGATGATGTTCTGCGTATTTACAAGCTCTGGAGACCAACGCCGCTGCACAGAGCCCATCATCTGGAGAAGGCCCTCGGGACACCTGCCAGAATCTACTACAAGAATGAGAGCGTGAGCCCCCCAGGTAGCCATAAGCCGAATACGGCTGTGGCCCAGGCTTATTACAACAAGCAAGAAGGGGTAAAGAGGATATGCACGGAGACTGGTGCCGGTCAGTGGGGAAGCGCTCTGGCCTTCGCTTGCAATCTTTTTGGTCTCAAGTGCACGGTTTACATGGTCAAGGTGAGCTATCAGCAGAAGCCTTACAGGAAGTCGTTGATGGGCATCTGGGGGGCAAAGGTCTATCCCTCGCCGACCGATTTGACCAATGCTGGTCGAAGCATACTTGAGAAGGACCCCGACTCACCGGGAAGTCTGGGGATTGCTATCTCCGAGGCCG
Organism: Actinomycetota bacterium; assembly: GCA_003491635.1. Taxonomy (GTDB): domain Bacteria; phylum Actinomycetota; class Aquicultoria; order Subteraquimicrobiales; family UBA9087; genus UBA9087. Next base: position 1,573 of record DNCG01000045.1, on the reverse strand, counting down.
TCGAGGATGCCGCCACCCACGATGATGCGAAGTATTCCCTGGGCAGCGTTTTGAATCACGTTCTTCTTCACCAGACAATCGTCGGTCTGGAGGCCAAGAAGCAGCTGGCGGTGGCTGGGGAGAAGCCTGATATCCTTGTTGGTTGCGTTGGCGGGGGAAGCAATTTTGCAGGCTTTTTCTTTCCCTTCGTCAAAGATAAACTTGATGGGCAGGAGATTGACATAATAGCCGTTGAACCGACTGCTTGTCCCACCCTGACCAAGGGCGTTTATCGGTACGACTTCGGTGATACCGCTGAGATGACCCCCTTGATCAAGATGTATACACTGGGGCACACTTTTATACCACCAGAAATTCACGCCGGTGGCTTAAGGTATCATGGAGACGCGCCGTTGCTCTGCCTCCTCGTGAACAAGGGGGTTGTGAGTGCCAGAGCTTATCGTCAGAATCCGGTCTTTGAGGCGGCAATGTTGTTCGCAATGACCGAGGGCATCGTCTCCGCCCCTGAGACGGCTCATGCTGTGAAGGCCGGAATCGATGAGGCCGTGAGATGTAAAGAGACGGGCGAAGAAAAGTGCATTGTCATAGCCTTTAGCGGACACGGTCACTTCGATCTGGCGGCTTACGATGATTATTTGGCCGGCGAGCTCGAGGATTACGAGTATCCAAAAGAAAAGATAGAGGAGGCTCTGGCCCATTTACCTGAAGTCTAATTAGTGGGGAGTGAGGAGTTGGGAGTGCAGAAAGGGTTCGGAGACCAGAGTCCAGGGGTCAGAAAAACTGAAAGTAAGGACTTTGGACTGGCGACTCCCGACTGACGACTACCCTAAGTGGCTAATGGCTAATGGCCGATAGCAGATGGTTTGATATTAGCTATCGAGCGACCCTGCCATTGGCGGGGGAGCGAGCCATAGGCTATAAGTCATCAAGTGAACGTAGTGAGTGAGCTGATAAATGGTTAGAGTGAAAATCTGTGGGATTACGAATATTGAGGATGCACTGCTTGCTGTGAGGCTGGGAGCGGATGCCTTGGGATTCGTCTTGGCGGATAGTCCACGCAAAGCTGATCCAGAGATGGTTCGAGAGGTATCCCTGCTTCTTCCCCCCTTCATCAGCCGGGTGGGGGTTTTCGTCGATGAGGACGAGGCAGAAGTGAGGAAGCTCGCCTCTTTTTGTGCTTTGGATACTCTCCAGTTCCACGGTGTGGAGTCGCCTTCCTACTGTAAGGAATTTGAGCGGAAGGTGATCAAGGCCCTCCGCGTTGGCGTCTCTTCTGATCTGAGAGCACTTTCCGAGTACCCCGCCTACGGCGGGGTGGCTGCCTTTCTCCTGGACACTTTTGTGGAGGGTAAACCGGGTGGCACGGGGGAGACCTTCGACTGGGCGATTGCCAGAGAGGCTAAAAAGTTTGGTAAGCCCATCATCCTTTCGGGCGGACTTGACCCTGACAATGTAGCTCAGGCAATTAGGGAGGTAAACCCCTATGCGGTGGATGTGAGCAGTGGAGTGGAGAGCGAGCCGGGAAAGAAAGACCCGGAGAAAATGAGGGAATTTATAAGAAGGGCAAAATCAG
>DNCG01000042.1 GCA_003491635.1 Actinomycetota bacterium | reverse complement strand
TCCTTGAATCCATACGATTTCATAATTTCGAACATCCTCTCAGAGCTCTAAATCTGATGACGCCGGCCGAGAAATATCTGGGTACCTTAAGACCGGAGACGGTCGAGCGCCTGAGGAGGAAGGAGCTCAAGAGAACCACCAGAGCCGTCCAGAAGGATGGGCGCATCTACTTCCAGAGGCAGAAATACCCGGTCGGCCGAGAGCTGGCGGGGAAAAGGGTGAAGATAGACTTAGATAACGATAACAATTCGTTGCTCATCTTGTACAAAAATGCGGTGATCGGCAAGCACTACATCAGGAGATGACTTGAATCATATGTCTGTGGACTTTAAAAAGAAGATTTAGTACATTTGCATAGAAGGTAAAAACATGAAGGGTAAACTGCGAAACAACACCATATTCACCATAATAGCGGCAAACAGCGGCCTTTTCATCCTGTTGGGGGCCATAGTGTTCATCACGTTCGTCGCCGCTCCCTGGGTGGAGTCGGTGGTTCTCGCTCGGCTCCCACAACCTCAACCACCGGGGGAGGAGCAGCCACGGATCAACGGGACCGTAAACGTCTTCACCCTTGACAGGGGCAACGGGCATCCCAACAACAATCACCTGGCAAAAGCCCTTGAGGCTGCCTCCCATCTGGTCAAGCACGAGGCGAATGCAAAAATCAACCTCGAGAGGGGGGATTTTTCCGCCTTCGACCCATTCGAATACGATGTTTTGATCCTCCAGGACTACAGAAAATACTCCGGGGAAGCCAAACTGCTCGAGAACGAAGACGCGGCCACCAGCACCATAGCGGCCTTTGCCGCCTCCGGTAAGACGGTCATAGCCATGGGTTGCCCCTTCTTGCAGGATAATGCGACCTTAAGGGAGGTATTCGGCATCTACTTCGTAGATGAGAATCCCAAGGGAAACACCTACGTAATCGATGTGGGTCATCCTCTGGTGGACAAGACACCCAGCCCCTTCATCACCAATCCGAGGGATATCAACCCCTACGGTTGGGCGATGTTGGAGGTGGATGGAAAATCCAATCCCACCGTCGAGATAATCGTCCAGAGCGACCTCGGTGAACCGGCGGTCACAGTGGCGGACTATCGACAGGGCAAAGCAATCGCTCTCTCCTTCATCAACTGGACGCCACTGCCCGCCTTCGACACGCCGATCTCTCAATACAGGGAGTGCAACAGGCAAGTCGGCATACTGGCAAATGCCATAGCTTGGTCGTTCTCGGAAGAACACTAACTCGCGTCTTGTTCCTGGTTGGTTCCCGTTTAGCTTAGAGCTCGGAGCCAAGAGCTTGTTCCGTTATTCGGAATTCGTTATTCGTCATTTGAAATTAGTTATTCGGAATTCGTTATTCGTCATTAGGAAAGGGTTCGAGGAGTCGAGGATTCTAGGATTCAAGTGCTAAAGCATTTATTTTCACTTGAATCCTAGAATCCTTTAATGAGTAGCTCTTTTGGGAAGGAACAAGATTAATAAGTTTACCCACTAAAAGCGGAGAAGAGCTAAAATTAAAGGAGATTCCTCATATTTGGAGAATGAAGGAAGTAAATTTAAATAGGCAAGAAAGGTGGTGAAGGAAGTTGAAGACTTTGAGCACCATCGCACTCATCGTCGCCGTCGTGAGCTTGATCGGTTCCTTAGTTGTAAAATTCATTATCGGCGCGCCCGTTTTTAACATCTCGCCGAGCGCTTTCTTGAGGTTTACCGACACCTCCCTGCTCTTCGCGATCGCATTTTTGCTGATGACCATCGCCCAGAAGAAATAGTAGTCAATTTATTTAATACTGGTCTCGATAATAGAATTCTTGAATAGAAAAGCCCCGCCTGCGGCGGGGCTTTTCCCTTCGCTCAAGTTACTCCTCCATCAAAAAGTTATCCCCACATCTCCATTTCTGGCTGTCCAGTAAACCTTGCTTCCAACGCCTTCATACTGCTTAATGACAGTGGTCGGGGCATTCCACCACAGCACCTCGGTGCCACAACTTATGACCACACTCTCGGCCTCGATATCCTCAAAGAGAGGGTAGTCATGCACTCCATGGTGGGGGTACTTGAGCACTTTGACCTTGAGGGACTTCCTCTCCCACCTTTCACCGCTCCACCGATACTCCAGAAACTTTTCGCAGAACTCGTTCTGGCTGTAGAATTCGTTGTCGCCGAAGATGAGCACCATCTCACCGTGAATGTTAAAGGCGGTTATGAGGCTCCTGTCGTTCTCATCCGCGTACAGCCTGAGCTCCTCCTCCGGATCTATCACAGCGAAGAAATCCCTCACGGTCGTCCCGCTCTGGATTATCTCCCCCATCTCAAACTCCTTGCGCAATTCGGGTAGGCCGCCGATGTGGTCGGGATGGGAATGGGTTATTATCAACGTATCGATCCTAGATATACCCTTTTGCTTAAGCCGAGGAGTGACTTTATCGCGGCAAGCCTGAGCGGTAGCAGCATCCACCATCACCACTTTCCCGGCGTATTCGACCAGAGCACAGTCGCCGTGGCCGACATCGAAGAAAGTCAAGGTGGCCTCCTCTATCGGAGCTTGTTTCTTCATCAGGAGACTCAACAGGGGATTCTCGGCGGGAAGAGTATTGGAAATCGCCCTAGATGGCTCCACGATGGCCGTGGGATAGAAGGCAAGGCTCACATAGGTTGGTAGTATCATAGCCAGAACCAGCACTAACACCAAAGGTATGCTCATTCTCGCCAGACGAATCTTTTCTCTCAGCTGAAGCATTGCTCTCCACCTGCCTGTAAGCATGTGAATAAATCAACCTTCTCTTCCATTCTTTATATCGGGAGATGTACAAGCGAGCTAAATAAACCAAGGGAGGATTTCTTCTTACTCAAAATGGGTAAAAAATACCCCTCAAATGAGGGATGCGGCATCCAGCGGAAACAGGAGCCAGAGGTCAGTGGCCAAGGGTAAGCAATTCGAAATTAGGAATTAGAAACTCGCAACTGTTAACTGTCAACTGTGAACTGTGAACCGTTGACTAGGAATCTGACAACTGACATCTGTGAACTGTTAACTAATTTCGAATAACGAATTACTAATAACAATAGCTACATCAGACACCTGGCATCCGACCAGGAAGTTACTTGAGCAGGTGCTCCCTCAAGCCCTTGGCAACAGCCTGCGCCCTATCGGAGACCTCGAGCTTGGCAAAGATATTTCTCGCGTGGCTCTTAACGGTCTCCAGGCCGATGAAGAGCTTCTTGGCAATCTCTTTGTTGGTCAGACCATCGGCCATGAGCTGAAGGATTTCCCTCTCCCGATCGCTTAAAATCTTTTCCCTGGAAGCGGGTCTGACGATCTCCTCGAGCAACCCTTTCGTGACCTCAGGTTGGATGAAGGCCTCACCTCGATGTATCCCGCGGAGGATCTCCAGTAAGGTATTCCGAGGGGTGTTCTTTAAAACGTATCCAGTGGCCCCACCTTTGATGGCCTCCCGCGCGTACTCATCATCGGCATACATCGTTAGCATAACCACATTCACCTGAGGTAGCTCCTTCTTGATCAGCCTGGTCGCCTCCAGGCCATCCATGTTGGGCATTTTTATATCCATCAAAACTATATCGGGGGTCAGCTCACGCGTCTTCTGGACGGCTTCTTCTCCATCCTTCGCCTCGCCAACAACCTCCACATCTCCGGCCAACTCCAGTATCGCTCGCAGGCCCTCCCGCACCAGGGTATGATCGTCAGCGATGAGAACTCTTATCTTTTCCATCAAATGCTCCTATCGCTCTTGAAGTGGGACGACAATTTTGATCTCGGTTCCCTTGCCGGGGGCGCTATTGATCTCCAGGCTTCCCCCGCACATCTTCGCCCTTTCCTGCATAGACTCGAAGCCGATGTTCTTGCTGGTAAGGGATTTGGCGATGACCTTTTCACGATCAAAACCCACACCATTATCTTTTACTTTGATTTCCAGTCGTCCATTTCCTGCTCTGATCTCCAAATCAACCCGTGTGGCCTGGGCGTGATTTTTCACATTGGTCAGGGTCTCCTGGATGATCCGAAACAGGGCCGTCTCCACAGACTTCGGTAAATCGGGTTGAGTGCCCCGGGTTGTGATTCCCGCCGCTATACCCGTCTCCTTCCCCCACTCCTCCATGGTCTTGCGCAAGGCGGGGATGAGACCAAGGTCATTGAGGAGAACCGGGCGAAGATTGGAAATAAGTCCTCTCATCTCACCCAAACTATCATCGAGCACCTCTTTTGCTTTATAAAGCTCCTCCCTCGCCTTATCATCGCCACCGAGATATGCTTCGCAGGCATCGAGCCTTAAAAGAGCGCTGGCAATCAGCTGAACCACGCTATCGTGGATGGCCAGAGCGATTCTCTTTCTCTCCTCCTCCTGCGCCTCGATTATCTTTTCCGTCAATCGCTCCTGGATCCTCCGGCTCTTCTCCAACTCCGAAAGGAGGACATTTCTTTGCAAAACCACCGCCAAGTGCTCGGCGAAGGAGGCAAGTAGCTCCAGTTCGTCCTTGGTAAATTCCTCCCCCGACTTTTTGTTCGTAACGTTCAATACCCCGATCAGCTCACCATCCATAATCAAAGGGGCGCACAAAGAGGACCTGACCGACTCTCTCTTGCGGAATTTCTTAAACTTCATTCCGCCGAGATTTTGATCGAGTAGTAAGGGCTTGCCATGCCTGGCTACCCAGCCGGCGACGCGTTCGTCGATCTTCACCTGGGTATTCTTAACCAACTCCTCTTTTAGACCTTGAGCTGCTTCGATAGCAAGCTCCCCTTTATCCTTGTCCAGGAGCATTATGGAGACCGATTCCGCACGGAGAACTTCTCCGCACATCCGCACCGCCATATCCAAGAGCTCCCGCGGGTTGGTCTTGGCAACCATCTGCTTGCTGAGTTTATAGATGGTGGATAAATCGGTGAGAGCCCTCTCCAGTCTTTGATAAAGGCGCTCCACCTCTTCGTGGTGGTCTTTGAGGTCTTCATAAGCAACCCGACGACTCTCCGATTCCCTCCTGATCTCGCCAACCAGATAGTAACCGGCCAAAGTCACAGCGAACCAGGCAAGGATCAAACCCAGGGAGACATTGAGCCATTCCATGGGAAAAGGATGTCTTAAGGAATAAATGGTAAAGTAGATTGTGGAGATGAGAAGGGTAAAAGCGAGAGCGACGGGGAGGGTAAAAGCGACGGCCACGAGGAGAAGGATGAGAAAATAAAGAAAGTAAAACTGGCTATACGCTCCACCCGTCAGCAGGATAAGTACAGTGACCAGCACGATGTCCCCTAAAACTGTGGCATAGATCGCTCCTGGGCTCTCAACTTGAACTAGTTTAAAGGGAAAGACGCCAAAATGAACCAAGAGATTGTAGGCGGCCATCACAGCCATTAACCCCAAAACCCAGGGTA
>DNCG01000103.1 GCA_003491635.1 Actinomycetota bacterium | reverse complement strand
GGTGGAATCCGCTAGAGATTATCTCAACGGCAGTTTGGCCGCTCATGTGCTGGGCTATCTAGGTGAGCTCTCGGACGAGGAATTTGAGGAGAAAGAGAAGGAGGGTTATATCCTTGGTGATGTTATTGGGAAGACCGGTGTTGAGAAAGAGTACGAGTCGCTGCTTCGCGGAGAAAAAGGTGGTCGTCATGTAGAAGTCGATGCGACGGGACGGGTTCTGAGGGTCTTGAGCAGCAAGGACCCAATTCCCGGCCACAACCTGAGCTTGACCATAGATAGAGATATACAGCTGGCCACCGAGATGGCATTAGCGGAGGCCATCCAGTCTGCTCACAAGCAAAAATATTCTCAAGCGGCGGCCGGGGCTGCTGTTGTGATGGATGCAACGAATGGAGAGATACTTGCCTTGACTAGCTATCCCACCCATGATCCCCGCATCTTTATCGGTGGAATTTCGAAGGAACAGTGGTCAGCTTTAAACGACAAGGCCAGCCACTATCCCTTGATCAACCGGGCGATGATGTGCTCTTATGCTCCCGGCTCTACTTTCAAGCCCATAACCGGAATTGCCGGGCTAGCCGAGGGTCTCATTTCTCCTCGCAGCACATTCGATTGCCGGGGCAGATGGACGGGTATGGGGGAACGTTGGGCCAAATACTGCTGGAAGCGTTCCGGTCACGGCCGGATAGATTTCAATCTAGGTGTGGTGGAATCCTGCGATGTGGTTTTCTACGAAATCGGTTACAAGTTTTACAAGACTGGTCAGGAGGGTCTTCAAAAGTGGGCGCGGAAGTTCGGACTGGGCTTGCCCACTGGAGTAGATCTTCCCTCCGAGGCTCGCGGGCGAGTTCCTGACAAGGACTGGAAGAAGAAGTGGAACAAGAACAATCCGCGCAATCAGATCTGGCTTCCCGGCGATACGGTGAATCTGGCCATCGGGCAGGGTGATTTGCTGGTGACCCCACTGCAAATGGCCAGCGTTTTTGCCACAATAGCTAATGAAGGAACCCTTTATCGACCCCGAGTGGCCAAGAGTCTGTCTGCGGGGAGCGGAAAGGTTGAACACGAGTTTGATTCGCAAGTCATGGATAGATTAGAATTGTCTCCGGGCATTCTTCGGACATTGAAAAGAGACTTGGAGCGGGTGGTTACACAGGGTACCGCGAAGGGAGCCTTTGCCGGCTTTCCCATTCCGGTGGCCGGTAAGACGGGCACGGCTGAGGTGAGGGGAAAAGACGATTTTGCCTGGTTTGCCTGTTACGCGCCGGCAAACGATCCCAAATATGTGATTTTGGTCATGGTGGAGCAGGGAGGCCACGGGGGATCGACTGCTGCTCCGGCCGCCCGACAGATTTTAAGCCATATATACGGTGTTCCCTTCGAAGTTCCATCCGGGCTAATTGACCCATCTCGTTAAGGAGACCAATGGACCTATTCAAACTGGTGCGACGAGTTGATCTGGCGCTGATCCTTACCGTATTGGCTCTGGTGGGCTATGGCACTCTTATGGTCTACAGTGCCACTCGTGCCGATCCCGGAGGACTGTCATTCCTCAGAAAGCAGATCCTTTGGATCGTACTTGGATTTGCGGCCATGGCTAGCGCAGCCTTTTTTAACTACAATCGACTTCGTCACTACACCATCTTTATCTACCTTTTTAATCTCGTTCTTCTGATTGCCGTCTTCTTCGTCGGTTATTCGGCATTGGGGGCCCGTAGGTGGATACCCATTGGCTCCTTCAATTTCCAACCCTCAGAATTCGCCAAGCTTTTTTTGATTATCGTTCTCGCCTCCTTCTTAGCTACCAGGAGGGGGGAGATCACCAGACCCGTTGATCTGCTCCTTACCGTTGCTTTAGTGAGTGTTCCTCTTTTTCTCATCTTTCTGCAGCCGGATTTGGGGACGGCTCTCGTAATCGTGGCAATACTCCTGGGGATGCTTTTGGTAGGGGGCATTAAGACTCGCCACCTGTTGGTGGTAATAGCCAGTGGTTTTTTGATCTGTCTTTTGGTTTTTCAGTTCAATTTACTCAAGGAGTATCAGATGAAACGCCTGATGGTCTTTGTCAATCCGGATGTAGATCCCTTGGGGGCGGGGTATAACTTGCTTCAGTCCAAGATCGCCATCGGCTCGGGCCAGCTTTTTGGGAAAGGTTTATTTTCGGGCACTCAGACCAGACTTCAGTTCATCCCCTCTCGCCATACCGATTTCATTTTCGCCGTGGTCGGTGAGGAGCTGGGTTTTGTTGGGGGAGTGGTTCTTTTGATACTTTACTTCATTGCCATTTCGCGGGGGATAAGGATTGCCACCACGGCCAAGGATATGTTCGGTGCTTTCATCGCCGCCGGTGTCGTTTCCATGTGGCTCTTTCAAATCTTTATAAACCTGGGAATGACCATTGGGATAATGCCCATCACGGGCATTCCCCTGCCCTTTTTTAGCTATGGGGGGAGCTCAATGATGACTCATCTGACCGCGGCGGGACTATTATTGAGCGTCTATGCGAGAAGATTTAAATGACCACCGGTTTGGAAGGGAAGGTGTTTGTGTGGGCAGAAGATCCAAAGGTAGAAGATATAAATTAATAAGAAGGATCCCCAGGGTTTTGGGGCAGGTGAGAAAAGAGGCTCAGCGGGCCGTTGGGATTTTGATTGCCGGCGAGAAAGACGCGAACAGGGAGGGATTGCTCGATAACTTGACCTCGTCCACTCAGGATCGACAGGTTTTTCGTCTCCTTGAACTGAATAAGGAAATGTCGGTGGAGGAGATGGTCGAAGAAATCCAGGCGGTTGATCTCGCCTTGATTTTGTTGGATGCCACGCAGTATTTCGACGAGGAAACGGTTGCCTTCACGGTTTGCGTTCGGGAACTCGGAAAACCATTTTTGGTCGTGCTCGATGGCATTGAAAAAATAATTGATCTGGATTCTGTGATTGAACGCATCGAGAACTTTTTGAACGTTCACAGATCGAAGATTGTGCCGATTTCTACATCTGAGAGGGTGGGGCTCCGAGGCTTGATGTTTAAAATTTTAGAAGAGGCAGAAGGAAAGGAAGTTGCCTTGGCTTCAAGGGTCGAGACGTTTAGGGATGTGGCCACCGAGGTGGTGGTTCGGAAGACGAGCCTTCAAAATGCCCTTATAGGGGGAGTCACCATTCTTCCCGGTTCCGATATGCCGATCCTGATGGCTAACCAGATGAGGATGGTTCTCAGGGTTGCCGCCATTTATGGGGAGGAACTTACACTGGAACGGGCCAAGGAGCTTTTGACCGTTTTTTGCGGTGGTTTGACCTTCAGGGCTGTTGCCCGACAGCTCCTTGACTTTTTGCCCGGTCCAGGATGGATTATCAAAGGTGGTGTTGCCTATGCGGGAACCTTTGCTGTGGGCAAAGCCACCAGAAAATATTTTGAGAAAGGATTGGGGCGTTTGACCTTTGGAGATTGGAAACAGGTTCTCTCTGGTGGTGGCGAGTGAGGGATTTGTGGAAAGAGATAGAGAGGATATTACCGGAGGTTCAGAAGCCGACCAGATATATTGACAGAGAGTGGAATTCAATTCGCAAAGATCACAGGGATGCTCAGCTTAAGATCGCTCTGATCTATCCCGATGTTTACGAGGTGGGGATGCCCAATCTCGGCCTACAGATACTTTATGACATCCTGAACTCCCAAGATGATGTCCTGGCTGAGAGGGCTTATGCTCCCTGGGTGGATATGGAAGAGAAGCTGAGACAAAGGAGAATCCCCCTCTTTAGTCTTGAGTCTCATCTTCCCCTCGCTTCCTTCGATGTTCTAGGGTTTTCTCTTCAGCATGAGATGACCTACACCAATGTTCTCAACGTCCTTGACCTCGCGGGGATTTCTCTCCATGCCGCCGAGAGGGATGAGAGAAATCCTTTAGTCATCGGTGGTGGGCCCTGTGCCTATAACCCCAAACCACTGGCTCCCTTCTTTGATTTCTTTGTGATCGGCGAAGGGGAGGAGGTGGTACTCGAGCTGGTGGAGGGGGTCAAAAGCTGGCAACGTATGGGGAACAAAAGACGGAAGGAAGAACTTTTGAGGGCTCTGACGAAGATTCCCGGGGTTTATGTTCCCTCCTTTTATCGGGTGGAGTATAACTCTTCGGGTAGGATTGGGAAAGTCGAGCCGATTTCAGAGGATATTCCCCAAGTGGTTTCAAAGAGGTTTGTCTCCGATCTTGATCGGGCAAGGATTCCGATGCGCCCCATTGTGCCCTATATGGAGGTCATTCACGACCGGTGTTCCCTGGAGATAATGAGGGGTTGTACCAGGGGATGCCGTTTTTGCCAGGCGGGGATGATTTATCGGCCGGCGAGGGAACGCTCGGCGGAATACTTGAGGGGGGTTGGCGAGGAGCTCCTTCGAGAAACCGGCTATGAAGACATATCTCTGGCTTCATTGAGCACCAGCGACTATGGGCGAATCGAATGGTTGGTAGAGGAGTTGATGCGCGGATGCGCTGAGAAGGGGGTCTCCATCTCCTTACCTTCCCTGAGGGTTGATACTTTCTCCGTTTCCCTGGCAGAGCATATCCAGACCTGCCCGCCAGTGCCAGGCGTTGGACTTCGGACCTCGGCGAGCTCGGTCGAGCCGCGAGGACATTCGGCTGAGCTCAGTCGAAGCCCTCAGTCGAGTCGCAGGCGGGGAGTCAAGAAGACGGGGCTCACCTTTGCTCCGGAGGCCGGGACTCAGCAACTAAGGGATGTAATGCTGATTTCATTGTGTTGAAAAATCCGCGGGTCGAAAAGGTTGTGGGCTTGCTCAATTCCAACCTGCCCGAGGATTTGCGGGTGATCGAGGCAAAATATGTGCCACTGTCTTCACCGTCTCTAATGAGTATAATTAAGGTGGCCACTTACGAGGTGAAAGCTAGAATTTACTCTCTTTTAACCGATGGGTTGGTTGAAGGACGAGTCGCCGATTTCTTTCGAGAGGAGAAGATCGAGGTAAAACGGAGAGATAAGAGAGGCGTGTTCGATTTGCGGGAGACGATGGTGGATTTGGCGGTCGAAGCCATTGGAACAGAGTTGTTGCTCCGAATTGTGTTGAGATCTGGCGAGAAGGGAAGCATTCGTCCCGAGGAGATCGCTGGGGCTTTGTTTGGCCTTCCACCGGCTTTGAGTTTTGAGATTTTGAGCGTTCACCAAACTGGCTTATATGTAGAGTCCGATGGTAGATTGATGGATCCAATTGATGTGGCATTAGTTGGACGAGAGGAGATATAAGATGACGGTTAAACTCAGGGAGATGATGATTTCCGTCGATGATTTTGAGACCAGAGTGGCTGTTCTTGAAGATAGGAAGCTGGTCGAAATCTATACCGAGCGGGTGGTTTCACCATCCATCGTGGGCAACGTTTATCTGGGAAGGGTAAAAGATGTGCTGCCCGGAATGGATGCCGCTTTCGTGGATATAGGTTTGGATAAGAACGCTTTTTTGTTCATAGAGGAGGTGACCTTTCCGCAAGAGGATCTGGCCTCCGCTCCTCGCAAGATTCAACATCTCCTAAAACCTGGCCAGGAAATCATGGTTCAGGTGATCAAGGAACCCATGGGTGCTAAGGGTGCTAGGGTGACCACGGAGATTGCGCTTCCGGGAAGATATCTTGTCTTGCTCCCATTTGGCGACTCGATAGGTGTATCTCGTCGTCTTGAGTCGGAGGAAAGGGATAGGTTGCGTCGCCTCTGTGAGGGTATTTTGCCGAAGGAGACGGGCTTAATCGTCAGAACAGTGGCTCGAGGGGCGGAGCTGGGGCAGTTAAAGAAAGATCTCAGATATCTCTTGCGAGTTTGGCGGGGCCTGAATCGGCGAGCGAAGGTGGTCAAGCCCCCCCAAGTTTTATATGAAGAGCTACAGCTTCCTCTGAAGATAGTCAGAGATGTTTTCTCCGCGGACTTTAAACGTTTAGTCATCGATTCCTCGATTAAACATCAGAGGACTCTCTTCTTTTTGAGTAGAACCGCGCCCGAGTTGAAGAATCGTGTCGAGCTTTATAAGGAGAAGTTGCCCCTCTTTGACAGATACGGCATCGAGGAGGAAATACGGAATGCTCTCAAATCAAAGGTCTGGCTTAGATCCGGGGGATACATAGTTATCGGTCATACCGAGGCACTGACCTCAATCGATGTGAATACCGGTAAATATGTGGGGAAAACCGGTCTGCAAGAGACGATATTGAAGACGAACCTGGAGGCTGCGGAGGAGATCGCCCGTCAGATTCGATTGCGAGACATAGGAGGGATCATCGTCATCGACTTCATTGACATGGCAAATCCGCGCAATCGCAGGGAGGTATACCGGGTCTTAAGTGAGGCGCTGTCGGCGGATCGGGTGAAGACCCATGTGGCGGAGATTTCACGGCTCGGCCTGGTCGAGATGACCAGGAAGAATGTCTCCGAGGGGCTAATCGAGTTTTTGTGTGAACCCTGCTCTTGCTGTAGGGGCACGGGGGTTGTTCTTTCCAGGGAGGCAGCGGCTATTGAATCGGTAAGAAAAATGCATCGGGCTTGCCTGAGCAATGTCTCCGAAGCTCTCCTATTTAAGGTCTCACCCCAGGTAGCTGATTTTCTCGCCAAGGAAGGCAAGACTGCCCTGCAAAGGCTGCGAGTTTGTACCAAGAAGCGAATTTATTTTTACGGCGATCCGGAATCTCCTCTGGATGCTTGCGAGCTGATAGGAGAGGGAGCTTACCGCGAGGTGGAGAAAGAGTACAAGGCCCTCATCGAGGGTGAACGGTTCGTTGACAGGTAGATAAGCCTATGTTACCATTGGGCATTGTTACCAAGGAGGGTTTGAACTGTACGCTATCGTTCGATCCGGCGGCAAACAACATAAGGTTCGAGTGGGCGATGAGGTTTTGCTGGATAAGATCGAGGGCAAACCGGGAGACAAGATCCAGCTCGATAAGGTGATTTTTCTCGGTGCGGATGAAAAGAGGATATTTCATCAAGAAGAGCTCTCGAAAGCCAAGGTGAAGGCGGTAATAGCCGAGCAGTTCAAGAACGAGAAGATCACCGTCTTTAAATACAAGCCCAAAAAGGGTTACAGGTGTAAGAGGGGACACCGCCAGCTTTTGACCAGGGTGAGAATCGAGGAGATAAGTTTCGGTGAAGTGAAGCCGAAGAAGAAGATCAAGGCCGAAAAGACCAGAGAAGAGACCAAGGCTGTTGAAAAAAGCAAAAAGGCAAAAGTTTCGGCCAAAAAATCCGCTAAAGGGGCTGCCTTGCCGAAGAAGGGGAAAGCTGAGCCGAAGGGCAAGAAGTAGGAGATTCCCTCTGACGATAAATTCGGTTATAATTTAAGGTAGGTGAGAAGTAATGGCGCATAAGAAAGGAATGGGAAGCTCCCGAAACGGGAGAGACAGCAAATCGAAGAGGTTGGGCGTCAAGAGATTTGGTGGCCAGTTTGTGAGGGCGGGAAGCATCCTTGTTCGGCAGCGTGGCACGAAGGTCAAGCCGGGTCTCAACGTTGGGCTTGGCCGTGATGACACCATCTTTTCCCGGATCGATGGCTACGTGGTCTTTCAATCTCATGGCGGGAATTCGCGGAAGGTGAGCGTGCTGGAAGCACGTTAGGTTAAGTGCCGAGTCCAAGCTCTAAGCTCAGCTTAGAGCTTTTTTATTATGCCTGCCTGGCGCCGTGCCTGGCACAGCCACCTGTGGTGTCGGCAGACAGGTGCGGGTGATCCCGATGTTTATAGATGAGGCGAGGGTTTTCGTTAAGGGCGGAGATGGTGGGAATGGTTGTGTGAGCTTCCGGCGCGAGAAGTATAAACCCCGGGGCGGTCCCGATGGGGGAGATGGTGGTTCCGGCGGGAGCGTCATTCTGAGGGTTGATGCGGGCCTGCGAACGCTCATAGATTTCCATTATCGTCGTCATTTCGAAGCCGAACGGGGTGAGCACGGTCGGGGTAGTGACAAGCATGGGCGAAACGGCGACGATTTCATCATCAGAGTTCCCCCGGGCACTGTAGTCAAGGACGAAAACGGGAAGGTTCTCTTTGATCTGGTGGAAGAGGGACAGGAAGCCACCGTTGCCGAAGGTGGTCGAGGTGGGCGAGGGAATGCGAGGTTTGCCACATCCGTTCGCCGTGCCCCTGGTTTTGCGGAGAAGGGTGAGCCCGGTGAAGCACGCTGGATAAATCTTGAGCTCAAGCTTTTGGCCGACGTTGGACTGGTTGGGTATCCAAACGTTGGGAAGTCCACGCTCATCAGCCGAATTTCAGCCGCCAAACCAAAAATAGCGGCCTATCCTTTCACCACTCGCGTTCCCAATCTGGGAGTGGTTGGCCTTCCCGATGGAAGGAGTTTCGTGGTGGCCGATATACCGGGTTTGATCGAGGGGGCTCACAAAGGCAGAGGTTTGGGTCATGCCTTCTTGAGACATATCGACAGAACAGCCATCCTCGTGCACGTTCTCGATCTTTCCGGGGTGGAGGGGAGGGATCCCATCTCGGATTTTGAGATCGTCGAAAGAGAACTGAGACTCTACGCCTCTAACTTGGCCAAACGCCCTCAAATAGTTGCTGGAAATAAGCTGGATTTACCCTCTGCCAGAGAGAATCTGACTCGTTTGGCTTGCTACTTTCGGGAAAGGGATTTATCCTTCTTTCCAATATCCGCTGTGACCGGTGAAGGGGTTGATGATCTTCTTTATGCTGTGGTCGAGAGGTTAGAGGAAGCGAGAGCTTCTCTCAAGGCCAAAAGGGCGGTTAAAACCCATAAGGTCTTCAGGCCTTCAGGAGAAACCGATTTCGCCGTCATACGGAGCGGGGAAGGCGTGATTGAGGTAAAGGGAGAAATTGTGGAGCGCGTAGTTGCCATGACGGATTTCGAAAACGAGGAGGCCCTGGCTCATCTGCAGCGAAGATTTAAGAAGATTGGGTTGGAGGACAGGTTAGTAAAGTTCGGAGCCAAAGAGGGGGACATCGTTAAAATTGGCTCCAGGATGTTTGACTTTCACCCCTCCTGAGTTTTTAAATAAAGGAAAAAGAAAAGCTAGAGATATGGTGTGATTTAAGTGAAGAGAAGCGATTATCTGCAAAAAGTTCATAGGGTCGTGGTTAAGGTGGGGACCAGTGTTGTAACTACCGAGACCGGGCGGCTTGATTTGCCCCAGCTTAAAAATCTAGTCGGACAAATCGCCGAGATGGTAAAGAGAGGGTATCAGGTTCTCCTGGTGTCCTCTGGGGCGATTGCCGCGGGCGTTGAAGGTTTGGGGTTGGCGAAACGCCCTACGGCCATGCCCGAACTCCAGGCGGCTGCCTCAGTGGGACAGGGGCTCCTGCTTCAGCAGTACACAAATCTCTTCAAGGAGCATGGTTTGAGGGTAGGCCAGGTTCTCTTAACCCAATATGACACCACTCACCGTCAGCAGTATCTGAATGCTCGCAATACCCTCGATAAACTTCTTGAATTAGGGGCCGTTCCCATCATCAATGAGAACGACACCACGGCCGTGGACGAGATCAGATTCGGGGACAACGATACTCTGGCAGCGCTGGTGGCCAATCTCTGTAAAGCCGATTTACTGATTGCTTTGAGCGACACCGAGGGCTTATTCACCGGCGATCCCAGAAAGGACCGGGGCGTTAAGCTTCTGGAAACGGTCGAGGAGATCACGCCGGAAATTGAAGCTTTGGGCGGGGGAGTTGGAACGAAATTTGGCTCAGGTGGGATGATTACCAAAATTCAGGCTGCCAAGATAGTTACCTTTGCCCAAATCGGGATGATCATCGCTCATGGGAGAAGACCCGATGTTCTCTTGGACGTCATGGAGGGGAAGTCCGTGGGAACCTTCTTTGTGCCCTGCCGGAAGAAGATCGGCAGCCGAAAGCTCTGGATAGCTTTCGGCAAAACGGCCAGGGGAACCATATTCGTTGATGATGGGGCCAAGGAGGCTTTGACCAAACGGGGCAGAAGTCTTCTCCCCGCGGGCGTTTTCGATTGCGAGGGGAACTTTGAGGTGGGCGATGCGGTGAATATAGCCGATCAAAAAGGGCAGATTTTTGCTAAGGGCCTGACCAGCTTCGGCATTGAGGAGTTGAGTCAGATCAAGGGCCTGAGACGCTCTGAGGTGGTGGAGAAACTGTCCGAGGTAACCAGCGAAGAAGTTGTCCACCGGGACTGTCTGGTCATCCTCAAATAAAAAGTCGGTAGTCTATTAGTCGGTAGTCGGGAGCGAAGAATGTCTTTAAGTCCAAAATCCTAATCTCTAAATCCCAAACAAATTCTAAATTCTAATTTTCCAAACGTTGTATTGCCATGCCTGACGGCAGGTAGGAATTTTGTATTTTGAATTTTGTGCTCGGAACGTAAAATGGAATCTTTACGTTCCTTGTTTACCCCGTACAAAAATCGAAGATTTTCTACGGGGCT
>DNCG01000100.1 GCA_003491635.1 Actinomycetota bacterium | reverse complement strand
TGGCTTCCAGGGGAATCAGAGCCAATGCCGTTGCCCCTGGATTCATAGAGACGGATATGACCAGGAGACTTTCCGAAGATATCAGAGAGAGATTGATCAAGCAAATTCCTCTGACGAGACTCGGTGGCCCAGAGGATGTGGCCAATCTCGTGGCCTTTCTGGCTTCCGAGGAATCAAGCTACATTACCGGAGAGATTATCAAGGTGGATGGCGGAATGGTTATGTAGGCTTTCGCCGTTTCCACCGGTAGATAAAAACATTAGAAGGAGGAGAAAATATGGCGAGTGAAGTCTTTGAAAAGGTGAAGGGAATCATTGCCGAACAGCTTGGGGTTGATGAAGGTGAGATCTCCCCAAATACTTCTTTTGTGGACGATCTCGGCGCTGACTCCCTGGACATTGTCGAGCTGGTCATGGCTCTTGAGGAGGAGTTTGGCTTGGAGATCTCCGACGAGGAGGCCGAGAAGATAGGTACCGTTGGAAAGGCCGTGGAATACATCGAGAGCCATCTGAGCTGAAAGTGAGAATAGCCGATTAATTTTAAGGCAGAATGGGGAATAGAATGAAATTGCCAAGCTTAAAAATTGGGAATGTACGGGTCCCTCTGCCAATAGTGCAGGGGGGAATGGCTGTCAGGATATCCTTGGCTCCGCTAGCCGCCGCCGTGGCTAACGAGGGGGGAATTGGGGTCATCGGGGCCTCGGGAATGCACCCCCCCGAGCTGGTTAAGCACATCCGCGAAGCCAGAATGCTCACCGATGGCATCATCGGGGTCAACATAATGGTGGCGGTCAAAGAATTTGCTGATCTTGTCAAAGCAGCCATCCAGGAGAAGGTCGATGTTATCATATCCGGAGCTGGTTTTTCGCGGGATGTTTTTAAGTGGTGTCGAGAGGCCAATGTTCCCTTTTTACCCATCGTTTCTTCAGCGCGAGTGGCTCGGCTGGCAGAGCGATTCGGAGCCGCCGGTATGGTGGTGGAGGGTGAGGAGGCTGGTGGACATCTGGGCACAGATAAACCTCTCTTGGCCATTCTTCCCGAGATCATTCAATCGGTGAAGATCCCGGTGATCGCTGCCGGCGGTATTTTAAAGGGGTCGGACATCGTTAAAGTCCTAACCATGGGTGCTAGTGGGGTCCAGATGGGGACCCGTTTTGCTCTCAGCCACGAGTGTAGCGCCGCTCCTGCCTGGAAGGAGATGTGTTTGAGGGCCAGGAAGCCGGAGGATGTAAAAATCATCGAGAGTCCGGTCGGCATGCCTTTCAGGGCGGTTTTCAGCCCCTTTGTGAAGGCTTTGATGGAGGGCAATGTTCCCAAACCTGGCCGGGACATTCTTGTTAGGTGCAGAAAATGCCTGAAAGATTGCAAAAAGAATTATTGCATTATCGACGCCCTGGAGAGGGCGCAGCAGGGAAACACGCAAAAGGGGCTTTTTACCATCGGGGAACGAGTGACGGAGATAAGGGAGATTCTTTCGGTTAAGGAGATAATCGGAAGCCTCCTTAAGGAAGTAAAAGAGGCCGCTCTGGGGGTGAAGACGGTATGCAGCGAAGAGTCGTAGTCACAGGTTTGGGGCCCATCACCCCCGTGGGAATCGGTAAGGAGGCTTTCTGGCGATCCTTGATTGAGGGAAGATCCGGTATAGCGGAGATATCCTCCTTTGATGCGAGTGAGTTCCCCAGTCGCATCGCCGGGGAGATATGCGACTTTGATCCGGCGGACTTCATTGAACCTCGCGAGATTAAAAGGATGGATCGCTTCTGTCATTTTGCGGTGGCCGCCACCAAACTCGCTCTGGAAGATGCCGCTCTGGAGATCGAGCCATCGATGGCTGAGAGGGTGGGCGTGATCGTGGGATCGGGCGTTGGTGGCCTGAAGACCCTTGAGGAGCAACACAAGGTCCTTCTTGAGAAGGGGCCGCGCAAGGTCAGTCCCTTCCTTGTGCCCATGATGATCTGCGATTTAGCTGCTGGGCATATCTCCATCTTTACCGGAGCGACGGGACCGAATCTCTGCATCGTTACCGCTTGTGCCTCGAGCACCCACGCCATCGGTGAGGCTTATGAGACCATCAAGAGGGAAGCGGCGGACATCTGTCTCGCCGGGGGAACGGAAGCCGGTGTAACTCCCCTTGGTGTGGCGGGCTTTTGCGCCGCCAGGGCTCTCTCCACCCGGAACGATGAGCCGACGAAGGCAAGCAGGCCCTTTGACGCCAAACGGGATGGTTTCGTGATCGCCGAGGGGGCTGGCATCGTCATTTTGGAGACCCTGGAGAACGCCCTCGCCCGGAATGCTCATATCTATGCGGAGATTGTTGGCTACGGCGCCACGGGAGACGCATACCATATAACTGCACCAGCCCCTGATGGCGAGGGAGCGGCTAGGGCGATGCGGATGGCGCTGGATGAAGCCAGGATTCCTGCGACCGCCGTTGATTACATCAATGCTCATGGGACCTCAACCCCTTACAACGATGAGTTTGAGACGGCAGCGATCAAGAAAGTTTTTGGGAAACACGCATACGAGCTGGCAATAAGTTCGACCAAGTCCATGATGGGTCACCTCCTCGGAGCCACAGGCGCGGTCGAGCTGATTGCCTGCGCCATGGCCATTCAAACAGGCATTATCCCCCCAACGATCAACCTGGAATATCCTGATCCTCTTTGTGATTTGAACTATACCCCCAATGTTGCCGTTGAGAGGGAGGTCTCTGTGGCCCTATCTAATTCCTTTGGGTTCGGGGGACACAATGCCACTCTCCTAGTAAGAAAGCTGACTTGAGGAGGGAATATGCTTCCTCAAGATCGGATCGGCGAAGCCGAGAAGCGTCTGGGTTTCTCCTTCAAGGATAAAGATCTTCTCAAAATAGCTTTAACTCATCGCTCCTTTGCTTCCGAAGCAAAGGAAGTCGTGGAGACGAACGAAAAACTTGAATTTCTAGGGGATTCCATACTCAATTTCGTCATCACCGACTTCATATTTCGTCGCTTTCCCAAGTTTGACGAGGGAAAGTTGGCGGAACTTAGGGCCAACCTTGTCAATATGGATACCCTGGCAGATCTGGCTCGAAGAATGGATCTGGGTCGGTGCGTTCTCATGGGCAGAGGAGCGGAGCTGACGGGGGGAAGGGAAAAAATATCCATTTTGGCCGACTGTTTTGAGGCGGTTTTGGGGGCCATCTATTTAGATCTGGGAATCGAGAAAGCGCGCGGTTTCATTTTGAGGGAATTTCGGGATGTGATTTTTCAGCAGGTCACCCGGGGAGAGCTGGCTGATTTCAAAACCGTTCTTCAAGAGTATGCCATGGACAAAATTGGCATCATGCCCGTCTATGAGATCGTTCGAGAAGAAGGACCAGTTCACGAGAGAACATTTTATGCTCGGGTCAGTATCGGTGGTGAGATTCTTGGTCAAGGCATGGGAAAGAGCAAGAAGAAGGCCGAACGAGCGGCTGCCAAGGAGGCCTTGGAGGCTCTCAGGCAGAAATTTAGTTGATTCTCCTCTGTGGTAGAATATCCGTTGGTGCGGGAACCGAGGTGAACGAGCTTTGCATCTTAAAACTCTAGCCCTGCGGGGCTTTAAATCCTTTGCCGACAAGGCCGTCTTAAAATTCGAACCTGGTGTGACCGTCATCGTGGGACCCAACGGTAGCGGAAAGAGCAATATAACCGATGCTGTCCTCTGGGTTTTAGGCGAGCAAAGTCCTCGTTCCCTCCGAGGTTCGTCCATGGAGGATGTTATTTTCGCGGGAAGCTCGGAGAGGTCTCCTCTGGGAGTTGCCGAGGTTTCCTTGTGCCTGGATAACTCCGACGGCTCCCTGCCCATAGAATTCTCTGAGGTCACCATTGCCAGGAGGATGTTCCGCTCTGGAGAGAACGAATATTTTATAAATGGCTCTCCCTGCCGACTCCTGGATATTCAAGATTTGCTCTCCGATTCCGGTCTCGGAAGGGAAAGGTACTCCATCATTGGCCAAGGTAGGCTGGAGGAGATTCTGGCTAGCAAGCCGGAAGAGAGGAGATTGCTCATTGAGGAAGCAGCGGGCGTACTCAAACACAAAAAACGGAAAGAAAGAGCCCTGAAGAAACTGATTTCCATGGAACAGTGCCTGGTACGAGTGAGGGATGTTCTGGGGGAGGTTAATCGACAGCTTCGGCCATTGAAAGAGCAGGCCAATCGCACCAGGATTTTCAATGATTGCAAGAGCCAACTCAGGGAACTCGAAATAGATCTGGCGGTCAGAGATCTAAGAGAACTGCAGGCCCGGTGGAACTCGCTGGAAGATAAGGAGGCGGAACTTGAAGCCCGGATCGGTGAGTTGAAGCAGAAACTCACGAGAAAAGATCAGGAGGTTGAGGGTTTCCAGATACAGTTGGAGGAGAGGGGGCTTTATGCGGGAGATCTGGGGGAACAACGCCGCTGTCTTCAGAGTATTCAGGAGCGGTTCAATAGCAGGCTTCTTCTCCTAGAGGAAAAAGGGAAAAATCTAATCGAGCGTCTCAGTGGGATTCGTCAGAAGATTCACCAGTTGGAAACCGGCAAACGAAAGAAGGAAGAGGAGCTGGCCGAACTCAGGAACGAGAAGGATGCAGCGGATGCCCAGTTGAAGGCCCTCTACTCCGAACTCACTGACGCTCGTCGCCGAGCTGAGGTTGCCAGGAAGAAGAGAAAAGCTGCTGATGAGGAGCTAGGGGTTCTGGAGGAGAAAACTCAAACCCTACGGGAGTCGCTTGCTTCCAACCAGAGTAATTTGAGCACCTTGAAATCTGCCGTGGTGAGCGCCGAAAATCAGATTGCTTTCCTGGAAGAACAGGAGAAAGCTCTTATAGCCAATTTAAAAGGGGTGGAAAGGTCGCTTCGGGAAAATGAACAAAGATTAGCCGGGTTATCGAAGGAGTTGAAAAAAGAAGAGGCCTCTCTTGAGCAGACGCGAAAGAAGGTGAGTGACTGTTCTAAGGCGATAGAATCGGCTCAGAGGAGGGAGCGTGAAGTTGGGGGACAGGTTACGGAGTGCAATGCTCGGATAAGGGTCCTGGAAAGCTCTAAGAAGAATCTCGCTGGATTTCCCAGGGGAGTGGCCTGGCTCTTAAGCAGTGAGGATAGACTTCCCGGGGTGGTGGGAGCCGTTGCTGAGCTCATAGAGATTCCGGCGAAATACGAGAAGGCCATTGAGGCGGCGCTTGGTCCAAGCATGTTTTGTGTAATCACCAGAACACTCAAGAATGCTGAGCGAGCTCTTGCTGCGGCCAAGAAGGAGGGAGTTGGCTGGGTCTTTTTCTCCCCCATAGAAGGCGATGAGGAAATGGTTGTGCCCGCTCCTCCGAACATTCCCTCTCCCATCAAGGCATCGGATGTGATCAGGTGCGACCGCCACATCAAGGGCGTTATCGAGTATCTTTTGAACGGAGTTTATATAGTCGAGGATTCAGGGATTTCGAGCGATCTTCTCATTGAAAACTCGACCAATTGCACTCTGGTGACATTAAGCGGAGAGGTGTTCACGGGCAGAAAACTCGGTATCGGGTGCGAAGGGGAGGAGTCCTTTAGCACATTGGCGTCCAGGAGAGAATTGGAGACGTTCAAGAAACAGGAGAAAATGCTGCAGAACTCCCTTCAAAAACTGACGAAGGAGAGGGAAGATCTGGAGAGGAAGCTCGCTGAGCTCTTGGAATCGGAGAAGGGGGTTTTCGACGAACTTCAAAAGAGAAGAGCGGAAGAAAGGGATTTAAATGCCGAGAATGCCAGGCTGAAGATCGATTTTGCCGACACCGAGACCAAGAGAAAACGTGTAGAAGAGGAGATAGCGAATTTAAACGGAAAGATGATTGAA
>DNCG01000036.1 GCA_003491635.1 Actinomycetota bacterium | reverse complement strand
CCCAAATCGGTGATGATGTCACCGAACATATTGTCAGTGACAATGACATCAAACCACTCGGGATTCTTCACGAACCACATGCAGATGGCATCAACGTGGGCGTAGTCAGTTTTTACATCGGAATATCCCTCGGCCACCCGATAAAAGACTCGCTCCCACAAATCCCAAGCGTAGGTTAAAACATTTGTCTTGCCGCAGAGAGTGAGCTTTTTCTCCTTATTTCTTCTCCGGCAGTAATCGAAGGCGAACCTGACGCATCTTTCCACACCCCTCCACGTGTTTATGCTCTCCTGCACGGCAACCTCATCGGGGGTATCCTCCTTCAGAAACCTACCAACACCGCTGTACAGACCCTCGGTGTTCTCCCTCACGACCACAAAATCGATGTCTTCGGGACCCTTGTCCTTGATTGGCGTCTCCACGCCGGGATAAAGCTTCACCGGTCTCAAATTCACGTATTGACCCAGAGCAAATCTTATCTTCAGTAGTATTCCTCGTTCCAATATACCCGGCTTTACATCAGGGTGACCGATGGCACCGAGATAGAGGGCATCAAGCTTTCTGAGTTCGTCGAGCGCCGAATCGGGCAAAACCTCCCCCGTCCTCAAGTATCTTTCTCCCCCGAAATCGTAGTGGACAAATTCACACTCAAATCCGGTTTTCTCACCCACCGCCCGAAGAACCTTCAGGCCCTCTCGAACAACCTCGGGACCGATGCCATCCCCGGGTATGACACCTATCTTATATTGCCTTTCGCCCTTTGTCCTTCGTCCTTCGTTAGGCATACTTTCACCCTTCAGCCTTCAACTTCGCTCGAACATAATTTATGAGCCCGCCGCGCTCGATTATCTTCTGGATAAAAGGAGGAAAGGGGGTGATCTTAAAAACTACTCCCCTGGTGAGATTGGTGATTTCCCCCTTCTCCGTATCAACCCTCACTTCATCCCCCGCAGCGATTCCATCCACCGCCTCGGGGCACTCAAAAATGGGAAGACCCATATTGATGGCATTTCTGTAGAATATCCTGGCAAAAGATTTGGCAATAACACAGGAAACCCCAGCACCCTTGATGGCCATCGGTGCATGTTCCCTTGATGAACCACAACCGAAGTTCTCCTCCGCAATCAAAATATCGCCCAGCTTTACCCGCGAGGCGAAATCCGGATCAAGATCCTCCAGGCAATGCCCGGCGAGCTGATCTGGATCGGAGGTCGTCAGATATCTGGCCGGAATTATGACATCCGTATCCACATCCCTGCCATATTTATGCGCTCTACCCTGGTAAACCATTTAAACTCCATCGATAGTCTATTAGTCTGGAGTCGGTAGTTTTTAGCTTTCCTTCGACGTTGCTCAGGATAAACCAGCTTCCATCCACTAAAATTAAGAATTTTTCATTTTTCACTTTTCATTTTTCATTAACTCCGACTTCTCACTCCCCACTACCGACTACCTCTTCTGGGCTTGCTATCTTTCCCAAAACCGCCGATGCCGCTGCCACCGCTGGCCCACAGAGATAAACTTCACTTTCGGGATGACCCATCCGACCAACGAAATTCCGATTCGTTGTCGTCAGGGCCCTCTCACCTTCAGCCAGAACCCCCATATGTCCACCCAAACAAGGTCCGCAGGTAGGAGTGCTGACCACTGCTCCCGCTTCGACGAACGTCTCGGTGAAGCCCCTCTTAAGAGCTAACCGATAAATCTCCTGGGTGGCGGGAATGATGATCAACCTCAAGGAGGGATGTATCTTCCTGCCCTTCAACATCTCTGCGGCAACCCTCAGATCCTCAAGTCGACCATTGGTGCAGGAGCCTATAACCACCTGATCTATGGGGATATCCCCCACCTCACTTATCCCTCTCGTATTTGAGGGAAGATGAGGGAAGGCAACTTGTGACTCAATGTTTAAAACATCAAACTCGATTACATTCTCGTAAGAGGCATCGGGATCGCTTGCATAAACTTCGTAGGGGCGCTTTGCCCTTCCTTTAACATAATTTAAGGTTGTCTCATCCACCGCCATTATCCCACTTTTGGCCCCTGCCTCGATGGCCATATTACACATCGTGAAGCGGCCATCCATCGAAAGACGCTGAATGGCTTCGCCACAAAACTCCATCGCCTTATAGAGCGCTCCATCCACCCCGATCTTTCCTATGGTGTAAAGGATCAAATCCTTTCCACCAACCCACTTATTTAATTTCCCCTTATAAACAAACTTGATGGTGGAAGGAACCTTAAGCCATACTTCTCCCGTCGCCATGGCTGCCCCTACATCAGTAGAACCTGCCCCCGTAGAGAAGGCTCCAAGCGCTCCATAGGTACAGGTGTGCGAGTCCGCCCCGATCACCGCATCTCCGGGAAGAACCAAACCCTGCTCGGGGAGCAAAGCATGCTCTATACCCATCCTCCCCACCTCAAAATAGTTGGTTAGATCCTGCTCGCGGGCAAAATCGCGCATCACCTTACACTGCCTGGCCGATTCAATGTCCTTGTTAGGGGCATAATGATCCGGCACCAGCACTATCTTGTTCTTGTCAAAGACCCTCTCGACGCCGATTTCCCTGAACTTTTCAATGGCAATGGGAGCGGTGACATCGTTCGCCAATATCAAATCGAGGCGAATGTTAATTAAATCGCCGGGTTTAACCACATCCCCACCGGCGTGAGATGCTAAGATCTTTTCAGTTATCGTCATTCCCACACTCGCTCTCTTTTCTCCGCCTTTCCCGGCTACCGATCGCTCACCACCTTGTTTAAAGCGTTTAAATAAGCCCTTAAGCTGGCTTCAATTATGTCGGTGCTGACGCCTCTTCCGGAAACCATTCTCTCGCCTATCTCCAATTGGAGATTCGCCTCACCGAGGGCTTCCTTTTCCCCGGTCACAGCACCGATGGAGAAGCTCAGTAAATTTGTCTTCAGACCAACGATCTTGTCCACGGCCTTGAAGGCGGCATCCACCGGACCATCTCCTGTGGCCGTCTCCTCAAAAACCTCATCGTTCTTGGACAATCTAACCGTCGCCCGTGGAGTGATGCCAGTGCCGCAGCCAACCTTGAAATTCTCCAGCCGATAAGCTTCCTCGCCAACGTAAATCTCGTCGGCTATGATCGCTTCCAGGTCTTCGTCGGTTACCTGAGGCTTCTTATCGGCCAGGGTCTTGAATCTCGCAAAAGCCCTCTCGAACTCCTCATCATTCAAGGTGTATCCCAAATCTTCGAGATGCTTCCTGAAGACATGTCGTCCCGACGTCTTTCCCAAGATGAGCCTGCATCGGGCGAGACCAACCTTTTGGGGACTCATTATTTCATAGGTGGTTTTATCCTTGAGCATCCCATCGGTATGAATGCCGGAGGAATGGGCAAAGGCATTCGCTCCGACAATCGCCTTATTGAACTGAACAAGGTAGCCGGTGAGGTAGCTGACCAAACGACTGGTTCGCGTGATCTCCTCAGTTTTTATCCCGGTGACCTTTCCCAGGGAGCGATAGCGAGTGTCAAGGATCATCACGATCTCCTCCAAAGCAGCATTGCCAGCCCTTTCACCAAGGCCGTTAACCGTGCACTCAACCTGATTTGCACCGCTTACGACAGCCGCCAGAGAATTAGCCACAGCCAACCCCAGATCATTGTGACAATGAACACTCAAGATAACCTCATTGAGACCCTTCACGGTGTTTTTAAGGTCACTTATCAGCTTGCCAAACTCGTCGGGCAGGGCATAGCCCACCGTGTCGGGAATATTTATCACCGTCGCCCCACTCTCGATGGCCACCTCCACCACCTTGCAGAGGTAGTCAAAATCCGACCTAGTGGCATCCTCCGGGGAAAACTCCACATCGGGGCAGTGCCTCTTGGCTCGCCCAACGGCAGCTTCCGTCATCCTGAGCACTTCATCTCGAGTCTTCTTCAACTTACGCTCGATGTGGATGTCGGAAGTGGCAATGAAAGTATGAATGCGGGGCCGCTCGGCTACCTTGATCGCCTCCCAAGCCCTATCGATATCCTGTTCGACAGCCCGCGCCAACGCAGTGATGACGGGTCCCCTCACCTTCAGGGCAACGGTTTTTACGGCCTCAAAATCCCCAGGTGAGGTGATGGGAAAACCGGCTTCGATGACATCGACCCCGAGCCTGGCTAGCTGCTCGGCGATTTCTAACTTCTCCCGAACATTCAAGCTAATGCCGGGGGGCTGCTCTCCATCCCTTAAAGTTGTGTCGAAGATGTAGACTCTTTCACTCACCTCAAAATCCTCTAATCCACTCGGTCTCACCCCGTAGGGGCCTACGACCCAAGGGGCTACAATATAATGAACTTGGACTTAGTAACTCCATCGATAGCTTCAATCTCCTTCAGAACATCATCGGGCACCATCTCGTCCATGCTCAGCACGCTGATGGCATCCCCTCTCGCCTTTCTCCGCCCGAACTGCATTCGAGCGATGTTGAGGTTATGATCGCCCATAATCGTTCCTATCTTGCCGATCATCCCAGGTTTATCCTCGTTATGGACAATGAGCATGTACTGGGATGGAACCACATCGACGTCGTAATCGTAAATCCCAACGATCCGCGGCTTATCGGGGCCAAAAAGCGTCCCGGAAACTTTGGCCGTCTTTCCCTTGAGAGTGATCAAATTTACATACTCCCGAGAGACGGTTGTCTTACTCTCTCTCACCTCAAGTCCCCTCTCCTTCGCTAAAACGGGGGCATTAACGTAAGTCACGGGTTCCTGGACAGCGGATTCTAAAATACCTCTCAACATAGCAACCGTCAACAAAGCCGTATCATACTTCGCCAACTCACCCGCGTATTCCACCTCCAGGGATCCCACGCGCCCATCGAGAAGCCTCACATAGAGTTTGCCCAAGACCTCCACCAAGGGTAGGAATGGCCTCAAAACATCGAGGACTTCGGGAGCGGCGATCGGCACATTGATCGCATTGCGAACGAACTCCCCCTTCAGAGCGGCTATAACCTGCTCCGCCGTTATAATCCCCGCTTTGTCTTGGGCCTCACGAGTGGAGGCAGCGATATGTGGTGTCACTATGACTTGATCCAGATCCAGAAGCGGTCCGCTGGTATACGGTTCCTGAGAGAAGACATCAATTCCCGCTCCAGCCACCTTGCCACTCTTTATCGCCTCCACTAGAGCACCTTCATCAACGATGCCACCCCTGGCGGTGTTGACAATGCGAACACCATCTTTCATCAAAGCAAACTCTTTCTTCCCTATCAAGCCCACCGTTTCCTTGGTTTTCGGCAAGTGTAAGCTGATGAAATCGGCTTGCTTGAGCAAATCGGCCAGAGTTTCCATCTCCTCGATGCCCAACTGCCGGAAACGCTCCTTCGATACATACGGATCGAAACCAATGACCCTCATGCCCAAACCCCTGGCGCGGGATGCAACGAGGGTGCCGATCTTCCCCACTCCAACTACCCCAAGAACCTTATCTTGAACCTCAGCCCCCTCGAATTTCGACTTTTCCCACTTGCCCGACTTCACCGAGACATCTGCACAGGGAACGTGCCTGCAGAGGGCGAACAGTAAAGCGATGGCGTGTTCGGCAACGGATACAATATTGCTCTCCGGAGCATTGGCGACGATTACCCCTTTCTTGGTGGCCGCCTCCACATCGATGTTGTCCACGCCTATTCCGGCTCTGCCAATGACCTTGAGTTTGTCCGCCTTCGAGATAATCTCCTCATCGACCTTGGTGGCGCTGCGGACGATGAGACCATCATACTCACCAATCTTCTCAAGCATCTCCTCACGAGGCATGTCGGTAGCCACATTGACCTCGAAGCCGGCTTCCTTGAGCTTCTCTACGCCATCCTCGGCAATCCTATCTTTGACCAGAATCTTCAATTTGCCTCCCTCGAAATAAGGTGGTTTGTTGGCCAGACCGTTGGCGGTTGAATACTTCTTTAAACTATCTGCCTACAACGGGTTTTCCATGAAAACTTTTTCCGCGGCGGAGACGCCGCTTCCAAGCTCAACGGGATAGTTTAGCTCCTTAAGTGTCATCTCCAGGGCCGCTAAAGTTGTGATTATGTCGAACCTGTCGAAATATCCCAGATGACCGATCCTGAATATTTTGCCCTTGAGACGATCCTGGCCCCCGGCGATGGTCACACCGTATTTGTCGCGCATCATCTTTGGAATCTTGCCCCCCTCGACGCCTCCGGGTACCTTGACCGGAGTCACAGCATTTCCCCGACCCTCAGGAGGAGCAAAGAGCTCCAGGCCCATAGCCTCGACACCCTTTCGGGTCGCCTCAGCCAATATGGCGTGCCGTCGAATCACATTCTCCAAACCCTCTT
>DNCG01000051.1 GCA_003491635.1 Actinomycetota bacterium | reverse complement strand
TTTTAAGCCCGTTGAGGAACTAAAGAAAGAACGGGCTTGCCCCTATCAAAACTGGCTCTTCTCCGAAAATAGTGGGTGGAACAACTAGGTGCGATGAAGCCTAAAGAGAACTTTAGGATTCAGGCCTGCCCGCCATTGCCTACGGCTTCAGGCGTTGGCAGGCGGGATTCTAGGGGTCAAGAGGTCAAGTGAAAAACACTTGAACCCTCGAACCCTTCTATGTGCAACTCTTTTGAGAAAAGAACAAGATTAAAAGTTTATCCACTAAAAAGGGAGAAGAACCTCAAAGCTAAAACTTATGGCGGGGCATGGTATATAATGAGCACAGGCGATTATTGTGGACGGTTCTCGCCGTAAAAGACCCAATCGGATAGCTCAAGCAAGGAGCAAACCATGGAAAATTTGAAGATTCCCTCCACCTTGATGACTCAACACCCGGACGCCTGCAGGTACGTCCCCGTTCAGGAAGAACCCCAGGAGGCCATCTTCTCCCTCACACCGCCCCCGGAAGGGCTGGGTCTAGAAGAGGCCATGGTCGACTTCGAGGGTAAACTAACCCCCTACCTCCAGACCTCCCAGATAGTTCTGGGGCTGTTGAGCAAGGGGATAATCCCGGGAAGGGAGATCTTCGTCACCCCCCGGATCCCTAGCGGAAGAGAGGAGGGGGTATTCAGGCAACTGATGGCCTTGATGTCCATCGTGGAATCCAACTACCACGCTTGGAAACAATCCCAAACCTACGCCGTCCGCGAGGTCATCCTACCCATGTGCACCGGAACCGAAGAACTCCTCTCGGTACGAGAGAGGGTAATTGACATCATCAACCTGGCTCACAAAGAATTCGGACTGAGCAAGGACCCCAACACAATTCAACTGATCCCCCTCGTGGAAACGATTCCCCAGATCCTTGAGGTGGAATCCATTCTCGGAAGCTATCTGGCCGGATGCCGAGATATGGGGCTCACCACGGAGAGACTTCGCTTCATGTTGGGACGCTCGGATCTCGCCCTCTCGTATGGAATGGTTCCGGCGATCCTCGCAAACAAGATAGCCCTCGCCCAAGGCCATCGAATCCAGGAGAAAACCGGCGTCGCGATCGCCCCCATCGTGGGGGGAGGAACCCTACCCTTCAGGGGACACTTCACCCTAGAGAACGTGGAAAACACCCTGAGAGAGTACGGCGGCACAAGGACACTAACCGTCCAATCGGCCATGAGATACGACCACGGCTACGACAAAACGCGGAGGCTGGCAGCGACTTTAAAGGAAAGGCTACCATCCACGTCTCCCTCGCGATTGGACGATGAAACCCAGAGCCTGCTCCTGAACATCATCGGCATCTTCGTTAAGCACTACCTGTGGTCCTTTCAAGCCATGATCGAACCGATGTGCAAGATATCTGACCTCATCCCGCAACAACGGGATCGCCTGGCTCGGATAAGTGAAGTGGGTTACGCCCGCGACCTGCCCCATCCCAGAGAGCTGGCCGATCTGATCACAGACAGCGATTTGGCCAAGGAACTCCGGAAACTGCAGCCGAAGAAGGCCGCCGAGCTTCCAAGGGCCATCTCCTACACAGCCGCTCTTTACAACATCGGACTACCCCCGGAGATAATCGGCACGGGGAGAGGTATCGAAGAGGTCAGGGAGAGATACGGAGAAAGCGCTTTGAGAAAATTCCTCGACTACTACGTGGGGCTGAAGGCGGATATGAGCTTCGCCTGCCGCTTCGTGAACCTGAAGAATGCGAGCGAATTCCTTCCGGCCTCCGTCATCTCCCAGGCGGACGAGGACCTAAAATTCATCCGGGAAAACACGGGCATCACACCGGGGCCTCAATCCAAAGAGGATAGATTTTACGCGACCATCCTGGAAACGATGAAGCCAATGCTCAAGAACATCGTTGGGCTGGAAGGTAAGGAAATATTAAGCGACGAAAGAACCGAATATGACCTGGTCAAAGAGTGGATGCTCAAATTGGGAAAGATGAGGGGGGGACTGGGTTAATCAAATCGGAAGCGGCCACGCTGGAGTAGGATCTTTTGCCACGATTGGTGCTTCAATTCAAGCTACCTTATGTCGGCGGAATTTGAACTCCAACGAATCGATCTTGAGCAGAGCGTAGAGCGGACAAAAACCAACAATCCCCGTGATCAAAAGGAAGAGGCCAACTATTCCCAAGATCACCGTCCAAAATGGAGCGAGCGTTACATAGTTTAAAGCCACGTAGCCGATCACAAGGATTCCCAGGATAGCTCTCAGCGCCCTGTCAACCACCCCTACGTTGCGAGACACCTTCATCGCCTCCTTGGGATAGTCTCAGCACAACCGCTCCGTCTCCCAATCCCCTCTCTTTAATTATAGCACAAACAGCCGTGGTTTTCTCTTAAAGCTCAACGACGATGCAGGTGAGAGTGCGGGAAACTCCCTCGATTTTCTGGATCTTTGCTACAACTAATTCTCCGATGGCGTTGAAGTCGGATGCCTCGACGAAAGCGATGGCATCGTATGGCCCAGTGACGGCGTGGACGGACTTCACCCCGGCAACCCCGGAGACATTCTTCACCACGTCTCCCGCTCTCCCGGCCTCTGCCGTTACCAGCACATATGCTCTGACCATCCAACTCACCTCCCCATCGAGATCTACAAATTAATTTTATACCAGCTTGAGATATAATGAAAGCGGTGATGGGCAAAATGGCCTTAAAAATCGGCTGTTGTGGCTTTCCGATGGCAAAGAGGGCATACCACGCGCACTTTGAAGTCGCTAAAGCGCTGGGGGCAAAGGTCATCCTGTTTCAGTGTCCACCCAGTTTCAGACCCACGGCGGAAAACATCGATAATGGATGCCCTGAGATTCAAAAATCTATTCTCCGGTAGGACTTGAGCAACTCGCCCTTCTCCTCGAAATTGCTTGAAGGGCCGCGAAGACCCCAGCCACCACGATTAGCAACAGAAGGAGGGCAACCACCCCAACCACCCACCATCGGATATATCGAGAGCTCGCCCGGACCTCTCCCCCCTTGAGAGCACTTATGCGCCAGGTCGCGGAATTTTCCTCGATCTCATCCGCATTGGACTTGATGATTCTCCCAGGCAGAGCGAGCTTATAGGTCAGGGAAATGGCCTTGGCTAGCTTTTCCTGCTCTGGGCTTACCTTCGCAGTCGAGGCGGGTATCTTCTCACTAAAATCATAAGTAGCGAAAAGAATGCGCTCCTTCTTGGTCAACCTTATCCCACTCGTTTTGAGACCCTGGGTACCCCTGCTCGTTGCCTCGCTCAATTTCCTCAGTTCCCGGACATTCTCAAATTTGAAACTGACCGCGTAGTGAACCTTGCCCTCTTCCGTATAGGTATCAAACTTGCTGCCCTTCGGCGCACTCTTCTTCATCTGCTCCTCAAAAGTCGGCTCACCCTGCTGAATAGCGGCGGTCTTGAGCAACTCATCGAGGGTTTCCTCGATGGCCACATCCATCTTGCGGGTGCCGGACCCATCGGGGTTTATCTCGGTATCGATGGCAAGAGCGATGCAGCCCGGAAGGACTAAAATGGCGATCAGTAAAAAGACTACTGCGGCGAGCTTGCTTCGGATCAACCTTATCACCTCACCCTTTATTTTCGTCACGAGACGGGGGTTTCCTTTAAACACTTCAATCGCTCAATACCAGTCTGCCCTTGCCCTGTTCCATCTCTACTGTCGTCCCAAATTCGCCCGATATCCTGGAGAGCCTATCAATGATCTGCTCCGCCTCCTCACCATCGGCTATACGGGGCTGGCCAAAGGGGACTAGAGAGAAACAGTCCTCTGCGGAAACCCCCCTTAAAGGATTTTTAATCCCACCCGTAGAAATTTAGTCAAATAGCACTTCTTATCCGGAGGCTGGAGTGAGCTCGAAATACATCCCCATCTTCTCTTTGCTCATATTAATCTTGGTGGCCTTCGCCCTCCCTGGCCCAATCTTTTGCACTGCTCAATCTTCTCTCTCTCTGCGCCTCTCCTTTGGCAAGCCCTTTTACGCGAGCGGGGAAGAGCTCACCGCCACCCTCACCTTGAGCAACGACTCGCCCGAATCCATGAAGAACGTTAGGGTAACATTGTCTATAGATGGCCGACTTAGTCTCCCAAACCAAACCCAACCCTCCTCCGAGCAAGAGAGCAAGCCTCTCCTCAGACAGACATGGTCCCGTTCCTCACTTCCGGCGGGGAAAACAGAGTTCAAGATCAAAAAGGAAATCCCTGATCTCGAGGACGGCGCCTACCAAGTCCTGGCAACTGTAACCCAAGAAGGACAAACCATTCTGGAGCAAAAATCGGCCCTGTGCGTGATGAGCCCAAAAATATCATCCCCTTTGCTGATGGCAATCGTCTGGAACCTTCACGACAGAGCGCACTTCAACCCACAGCGCATATTCCTGGATCAAGATATTCAAGATCACTGCAGTCTAGATCCCCAGAACCCGGAGCCCTATTTTCAGCACATCATCGCCCTAAGCCAACACCCCAACATTCAGGTAAATATGAATTTCACCCCGCTTCTCCTTCAGCAGATTCAGGACACGAGCGACGGCTATGAGATTTTGGTGGGAGGAAAGGTTAAAAAAATACCGGAGGAGTCCAAGCAGGCCCAAGATGCAGCCGAGCTCTTAAAAAGATTTGAGAAAGTGATAAAGAACGGCCAAATTGAACTAATCCCGGCCCCCTATGCCTACCCCTCCCTCGCCACCCTCGCCAACCAAGGCTGGGACCGAGATGGACTGGTTCAAATCAAAAAAGGGAAGGAAGTCGTCGCTAAAATCTTTAACCTCCCTGAGCCAGGGGGTCTTTACCCGCCTAACCTCACTTTAAATTCGAAGGCTCTCTCCTATCTCACCCAGAACCAGGTCAAATACACGATACTGAAAGAAAACATCTTCCTGACCGTCCCCGAAACAGAGGGGGACATCTACATGCCCCATCGAGTTCAGGATGCCGAAAACAACCGTTTGACGGTCTTCTTCGCCGATAATTTTCTCACACAAATCTTGACCGAGGATCAGGATGCCGAAGCCACCAGCCAGAGACTGCTGGGAGCCCTCACCGAGATCTATCTCACCCGGGCAGGTGAGCAGAAAATCGCGGTTATGTCCCCGGACGATGTATCCTGGGACCCCAATCTGGAACTACTGCAAGCCCTATATGCAAAACTCGAGCAAATACCTTGGATAAAAACGATTGCCCTTGGAGAGGCCACCGACTTAATCGCCCCTCCAACCAGGCCCCTGACTCTCGCGGAAACGGAGCCGGAAGGAGGCTACCTGGAAACAGAGAATCTGAAAGAATTAGAACGCGCCCAAGCTGGCTTTGA
>DNCG01000048.1 GCA_003491635.1 Actinomycetota bacterium | reverse complement strand
GACCAGGTTGAGGGCCACCCGCTGCCCAGCCGACGCTTTCTCTACACGGTGTCCATGAACTTGAACGCTCCTCACTCTAGCGGAGATGTCCCGGGGGAGAATCCTGACCTGCATCTCGGGACTAATCTCCCCCGACCAGAGAGTTCCGGTGACCACCGTCCCGACACCCTTCAGGGTAAAGATGCGATCGATGGGAAGACGATAGGGGGCATCCGTATCCTTCGGGAGAACTTCCCGAACGGCTTCGTCTATCTCGGCTACCAACTTCTCCAATCCGAACCCTGCGAGCGGGGAGACGGGGACTATCGGAGCTCCCTCAAAAAGAGTCCCCTTAAGTACCGATCGCACATCATCCTGGACGATCTCCAGCCACTCCTCCTCGACCAGATCAGCCTTGGTCAAAGCCACCACGGCTCTCCTCACACCCAGGAGATCGGCTATGGCCAGGTGTTCTTTCGTTTGAGGCATTACTCCATCATCAGCGGCTACGACCAGGAGTAATAGATCAATCCCCGTGGCTCCGGCCAGCATGTTCTTGACAAAGCGTTCGTGGCCCGGGACATCGACCACTCCAGCGATCTGCCCGCTGGGGAGCTTAAACTCGGCAAAGCCCAATTCGATGGAGATACCCCGCTTTTTCTCCTCCTTCAAACGATCGGTGTCGACCCCCGTGAGAGCCTTGATCAAAGTGGTCTTTCCGTGATCGATGTGGCCGGCGGTGCCGACGATGACATGCTTCAAAGACATCACCCCATCGGGATCATTTTTGTAGTAACCACCTAGTGAAGATGGGCGATTCTCTCAAAAGAGGAGATTGCTTCGGGGATTTCTTCGTCTCGAACTGTTCGCATATCAAGCAACACCTTATCCTCTTTCAATCGAGCTACAATTGACGGCTCCGACAGCCTCAGCTTGTCCGCCAGTTCCACGGCGGAAAACCCCGCGGAGGTCAGGCCAACCACATAGGTGGGGAGTTCCTCCAGGGGCAGAGCTCCTCCTCCAACCCGTGATATCTCCCTCTCGACCTTCACATCGAAGATTCCCCCAACCTTCTTTTTCAGCTCCTCGCCAAACCGATGAGCTCTTTTCTCCAGATCGGCAAGGGGAGTCAGTATCATCTTCAGGGTGGGAACGCGCTCGATCGCCAGAGCTGGGTCCAGGTAGAGTCTGAGGGTGGCCTCCAGGCCAGCCAGGGTGAGCTTGTCCACCCTCAGGGCACGGGCCAGGGGGTGCTTCTTCATCTTTTCCACGAGCTCCTTTTTCCCCAAAACTATCCCGGCTTGGGGAGCTCCCAGAAGTTTATCGCCACTGAAGGTTACCACATCAGCTCCAGCTTTGAGGGCCTCCTGGACGGTGGG
This sequence comes from Actinomycetota bacterium, assembly GCA_003491635.1. Lineage (GTDB taxonomy): Bacteria > Actinomycetota > Aquicultoria > Subteraquimicrobiales > UBA9087 > UBA9087. The sequence goes on along the minus strand of DNCG01000048.1, from coordinate 4,008 downwards.
CTCATGAGAGAGCCCATACTGAGAAAGATCGACGAAAACACCGCTACCCAGGTCATTCATGACGGGCAGGTTGTGCTCCCCACCCAGAGCTACTAGCTCCTCCAGACTAACCTCGGCCGCGAATCCGACCACCTTGAAGTTGCTCGTGTGAACCTTGAGAAGAAGAGCGGTCTCCTCCCCTATGGCCTCTCGGTAGTCCTTGAGATAGGTTTTGTTGGTCGTACCCACCTCCCTCAGGATTGCTCCGCTCTGGCGCATCACATCGGGGATTCTGAAGGAACCACCAATTTCCACCAACTCTCCCCTCGAGACCACCACCTCTTTGCCTGAGGCCAGCGTGGCCAGGGCCAGGAGAACGGCGCCGGCATTATTGTTGACCACCACTGCCGCCTCTGCACTCGTCAGAGTACAGAGTAAGTCCTCAACGTGGTCGTGGCGTGAGCCTCTCTCGCCCAACTTCAAATTGAACTCCAGATTTGAGTAACCCCCGGCCACGGCCATAAGAGCATCAACCGCCTCGGGGGCCAGGATTGACCGACCAAGGTTGGTGTGAATGACCACCCCCGTGGCATTGATAACCCTCTTTAAATGAGGCTGCATCACTTCTCGAACCAAATCGGTGATCAAGGGAACCAAATCTTCAGGTCCAAGCTCCAGTCCAGCCAGTTCAGCGGGATCTTTTGATGACAGAATGGCCTCCCTCAACTCCTCCAGAACAGTGCGGACGGCGTCCACCACAACCTGGCGGGGATGATTATCGATTAAACTTTGAATCGCCTCTAGCTGAAGAATCTCATCGACCGCAGAAAGCTGGCGCAGATACTCCTTTTTGTTGGACAAGGTATCGCCTCCCTTGAAAACCATGTGTTGCTCTTCCGAGAACGGTCCCTCCGCATTGGAATAAGCTTACTACAAACCCGCCTTCAATTCCACAGCGACACATCTCACAACACTTGCTCCTCTCGACTTTCCACTCTAAATAAACTATCCTTGAATCAAAGAGTTCGCTTAAATAAAAGGATTGCAAGGTAAACTGGAGAATTTTTTAATCGATTTACGGCCAGGAGAGGAAGGATGGCAGACAACATCAGGGAAAGACTAAAAATTCCAGAGGAAATTCCTTTGATTCCCCTCAGGGACCTGGTGGTCTTCCCCCATCTGGTTATTCCCCTATTCGTGGGAAGGGAAAAATCGATAAAGGCCCTTGAAGAAGCCATGCGCGAAGATCACCTCGTGGTGCTGGCGGCCCAAGAGGAGGCCGATATCCAGGAGCCTCAGCCCGAAGACCTCTTTACCATAGGCTGTACCGCCACGGTCATGCAAGAGCTCAAACTCCCCGATGGCACCGCTAAGGCATTGGTGGAAGGACTGGCCAGAGTCAGAATCAAGGAATTCACCCAGACAGAGCCTTTCCTCAAGGTAAGAGTAGAGGTCGAGGAAGAGGAAGAGGGAAAAACCCTGGAGATCGAGGCCCTCATGAGACATCTGGTGACCCAGTTCGAGAAATGCGCCCGACTGGGTAAGCCCATTCCCCAGGAGGTCCTCCTGGCCGCCATCAACATCGAGGAACCGGGGAGGTTGGCCGACTTCATCGCCTTCCACCTCAGTCTAAAAACGGAGGGAAGACAGGAAATTCTGGAAGCCATCAGCCCCCAAAAAAGGCTGGAGAAGGTGAGTTCCTTCCTCAGTAAAGAGTTGGAGATCCTTGAGATCGGGAGCAAGATTCAATCTCGAGTAAAGGAGCAGATGAGCAAAACTCAGAGGGAGTACTTCCTGAGAGAACAGTTGAAGGCCATTCAGCAAGAACTGGGGATGGTCGATGAACAGGCCGCCGAGATCGAAGAACTTAAAACCAAGATCAAAGAGGCACAAATGCCCGAAGAGGCCGAGGAAAAGGCCCTCAAGGAGCTGGATAGATTACAAAGGATGCCACCGGTCGCCGCCGAGGTGTCTGTCATTCGTACCTACCTCGATTGGCTGATCGGCTTGCCGTGGGCAAAGGAGGATAGAGAAAAGCTCGACCTCAAGGAAGCGGCCAAAATCCTCGATGATGATCATTATGGCTTAAAGAAGGTTAAAGAGCGCGTTCTGGAATTCCTGGCCGTTCACAAGCTGGCAGAAAAGATGAAGGGCCCAATCCTTTGTTTCGTTGGCCCACCGGGCACGGGTAAGACCTCCATCGGCAAATCCATTGCTAGATCCCTGGGGCGAAAATTCATCCGGATATCCCTGGGTGGGGTGAGGGATGAAGCGGAGATCCGCGGACATCGTCGCACTTATGTTGGGGCACTACCGGGTAGGATAATCCAGTCCATCTCCCAGGGGAAATCGAAAAATCCCGTCTTCATGATGGATGAGATCGACAAAGTAGGTGCTGACTTTCGAGGAGATCCCTCCGCCGCCCTACTGGAGGTGCTCGATCCAGAACAAAACTACGCCTTCAGCGACCACTATCTTGAAGTTCCATTCGACCTCTCAAAAGTGATGTTCATCACCACCGCAAACATCCTGGACACTATACCCCCCGCCCTTAGGGATAGGATGGAGGTCATACATTTCCCCGGCTACACCGAGGAAGAGAAGGTGAAGATCGCCCAGCAGTTCCTCGTTCCCAAGCAACTGGAAGCACATGGGTTGAGCGGGGAACGTCTCACCATCGACGAGGCAGCCTTGAGAAAGATAATTCGGGAGCACACCAGGGAGGCCGGGGTGAGAAATCTTGAGAGAAGGATAGCCACCATCTGTCGGCAGGTGGCCAGAAAAGTGGTGGAGGGCGAGACAGAGAAGGTCAAAGTCATCCCGGACAACATCCATGATTTCCTGGGTCCGCCCCAGTTCCGCTATGGTCTAGCTGAAGAGAAGGATGAAGTCGGCGTGGCCACCGGTGTGGCCTGGACAGAAGTCGGAGGAGATGTGATGTCGGTCGAGGCCACCATCATGAAAGGAAAGGGCAAACTCACCCTCACCGGCCACCTCGGGGAGATTATGCAAGAGTCAGCTCAGGCGGCGGTGAGCTATGCTCGTTCACGAGCCCGGCAACTCGGCATAGATGAGGACTTCTACAGCGTTTATGACGTCCACATCCACGTGCCGGCGGGGGCCATTCCCAAAGATGGTCCATCGGCGGGAATAACCATGGCTACGGCTCTTATCTCCACTTTAACCAAACGTCTGGTGCGGAAGGATGTCTGTATGACCGGGGAAATAACTCTCAGGGGCCATGTCCTCCCGGTGGGGGGGATTAAGGAAAAGGTGCTGGCCGCTCACAGGGCAGGCATAAAGAAAGTCGTCCTCCCCGAAGAAAATGAGAAGGATTTAGAGCTCGTCCCGGAACACGTTCGAAAGGAACTGGACTTCACCTTCGTGAGCCACATGGATAAGGTGCTGAAGATAGCCCTTTCCCCCTCTCCGCCAGCGGGTGAGAGAGAAAGAGCAGAAAAGGCCCCCGAAAAAGAAAGAGTCTCATGAAGATTGGGGTAGTCTCCGACACCCACATCCGCACACTGGATGATCTCCGGGAGATCAAGGAAATCGCCTCAAGACATTTTCAGGGCGTCGACCTCATTCTCCACGCCGGGGATCTGGTCATACTGGATGTCCTCGAGACGCTGAAGGGCATCGCCAAAACCATTGCGATCTCTGGGAACATGGATCCACCGGGAGTCAGAGAAGCCCTGCCCTCGAAGACCGTTATTGAGGTGGATCGTTTCAAGATCGGTCTCGTCCATGGCTGGGGTCCACCCACAGGGCTGGCCGAGAGGGTTAAGGGAGAGTTCTCGGAGGTGAACTGCATAGTCTTCGGCCACACCCATGAGCCGTTCAATGAAATCATCGATGGCATTCTTCTCTTCAACCCCGGTAGTGCCACGAATAAAATCTTTGCCTCCCAAAATTACGTGGGCATCCTCGAGGTCGATGAGGAAATCAAGGGCAAAATAGTTAAGGTATGAAAAAGATCTTCACCGTGGGTTCGAGCAACCGAACCTGGGATGAGTTTCTCAGCCTCTT
>DNCG01000033.1 GCA_003491635.1 Actinomycetota bacterium | reverse complement strand
ACGATGTTATGCTATTTAACATCTAGTTCTTGGCGCGCGCTCTTCTCTCCAGAGCAAGTTCGACGATCCTCGAGATCAACTGGGGAAATTCAATGCCCGCCGCTTTGGCCTCTTTTGGAAAAAGACTGTCCTTGGTTAGGCCCGGGATGGTGTTGATCTCCGAGACTAAAAACCCGCGATCGGGGGAGAGGAACATGTCCACCCTGGCAAGGCCAGCGCAGCCCAAGGACTTGTAGGCACGGAGACCCATCTCCTGGCCCGCCCTGCTCTCCTCGGGTGAGAGGGGAGCGGGTGTTATCTCCTCAGCCAATCCAGGGGTGTACTTGGCCTCATAATCGAAGAATTGCTTTTGGGAGACTATCTCCACGAGGGGTAGGGCTATGGGATTCTCGTTACCCAATACGCCGCACTGAATCTCCCGTCCATCGACGTATTCCTCCACTAAGGCGCCCTCATCGTAGGAGAAGGCGACCTCGAGGGCACCAGCCAAATCCTTCTCTTCCTGAACTATGCTCACTCCCACGCTGGACCCCTGGGCGATCGGCTTGACCACCACGGGCAAAGAAAAAGTCTTCGCGATCCTTGACCGGGCTTGTCCCTCGTTCTCTTCCCACTCATCCTCCCGGACGAGGGCGAAAGAGGGAGTAGGAATGCCTTCATTCAAAAAAATCCTCTTGCTGAAGAGTTTGTTCAAACAGAGGGCGCTGGCCAAAATACCCGAACCGGTATAGGGGATGCCCAAAACCTCCAACATCCCCTGAACCGCCCCATCCTCGCCGTACTTCCCGTGAAGGGCGATGAAAACGGCGTCGGGGGCCTCTCTCCTCAAGTTCTCCACCACATTCTCGTCCAGGTCCACTTTGGCAGCGCGATACCCCTTTTGAAGCAGAGCCTTATAGACCTCCTCCCCGGTCAGAAGAGAGATCTCTCGTTCGCTCGAGCGTCCGCCGAGCAGAACGACTACCTTGAGTTCGCGTGTCAAGACAGCTTCCCCCCGCTTTAGGCCTCGTTTAGACCGTACTTGTCCAGTTCAGCACGGAGTTCCTCCAGCTTCCTCCTGATCTTCTTCTCCTGGAGACCCAGAACCCCTTCGGCCTTAGACGTAGCGATTTCGAGACTCTTTTTGGCCTCCCCGATCAACTCCTCGGCTGAGTTCTTCAAATCCGTGGCACAGGTGGCAATCTGCTTCCTGGTAGCCACGCCCGGCTGAGGAGCAAGAAGTAGACCCGCCCCCGCACCCAGAAGCAGGCCCAAGAAGAGCCCCAACCCAAATTCCTCGTAGCCGAATCTCCGCTCGCCCATCAATACCTCCTCGTCGATCGATCTTGAGCTAAGCAATCACTTGCTCCTCCATAATGATATACAACAAGCTCGCTATGACAAAGATTATGGTGGTGGACGCGGCGGCCGCCCCGGTGTCGTTGAAGACGAAGGCCGCAATGGCCGCGGCGGCAACGCCCATAAAGCCCATTGTGAGATGTGGGTAGTTTAAGCTCACCCTCTTCAGCGCCCCCATCGGCCGCAAGAGCAATATCGGGAAGATCACCATGATGGAGAGAAGGACGCGGGTCCAGACCGTATACAGCGTCCCCTCAACATTCATGGCAAATTTCCGCTGGATGATCTGCAGGGCCTCCCTGTAGCCGCCCTTTTGAATCAGGGCAATGGCTCCTGCCAGATGAGATCCACCGGAGGCCATGAGGAGGTCGAAGAAGATCAAGGCCACCAAGGCAAGAAAAACACTGAGGACCGTGGCGAGGGCCTGTTTGGCCGAAAACCTCCCTTTTGAGAGTAGGAGGTAGGCAACCGAATACCCCACCACCGCAGCAATGGTCCCTCCTACATTCGCGCCAAGAGCCGGGTGGCCAATTACAAAGACCAGAACCAGAAAGGCGAGTCCAATCGGCCACCGCTTCAGCTCGTAAATATCCAGAAGGGCGGTGAGGCCAGCGATGCTCGACCCGATCAAGATGCCCATATACTCATTGCCTATCCCATAATACCGGGCACCGATCATAAAGCAATAGCCCAAGATCGATCGCTGCATGAGAGGGGAACCACCTAGTATGTCTCCCACCAGGACAAGCATCGTGAGGAGGCAGGCAAAGGCGATGGGAGTGATGTTGGTCTTCCTGAGATTCCAGGCGATGCCGGCGATCAAGGCGCTAACAAGAGCGGTGAAGAGCACGGGAAAAACAAAGGAAGAATAGGAGAAAAAGGACAACATTAGAAGGGTGACGGGAACGCAAAGCAGCCAGAGGAGAAGATATTGAAAAATTCTCAGATATTTTCTGCGGGCCCTAGCGAGCAGAATCAGGGTGCTGACCAGTAACGTGATGGCGATGAGGGTCACATAGGTGGTGAGCACGGGTACCCTAATTTGAGCTTTATTGATGGCCCGCTCGTTCAGGGAGGCGAGATAGCAGAGGGGATCATCTTGAGGCTCGGAGCCTAAAGGCCGACCGAGCATGGTATGGGGAATCTCCGCACCCAAGTAGGTAAGAGCGGTTGGTGCAATGTCAAGGTTGGTAACGATCCCATGGTGCCTGGTGGTCTGGGAAGTAAGCACCCCAGAGCGAACATTCCCGCCCAGCAGAAAAAGGGGAGTTAAGTTACTCTTCTCCTTGATCATCTCGGTGGAAGGCGTGGGGACAGCGATGATGACCAGGGTTTTTCCCAAATTCAGACGAGAGACGAGCTTTTCAATGAAGTCATCCGCCCGCCTTACGGCGGCGGCTCTTTCCTGGGCCACTCGCCGATCCGCGAAGAAGGGGCGAGTGGCATTCACCCTGGCGGTATCCCCCGTCTCTATGACCAAAAAATCGACTTTCTCCAGAAGAGCGAGCGAGGCGGGGAGGAGTGCTTGATAATCAGTGCGCCACCCGCTCGGGCTGGTTGGGCTGGCCTTGAGGAAGAAATGGCTCACATCACCATAGGGAACCCTTCCCCAGGAGTCCATGGCGATCAAGGAAACCTCCCGGCGGAAAACATCCTTTAGGTCGGCGTTCCCCACCACCCCCGCTTTAAGCCCGCTCTTTCTAAGGGCCCCTCCCAGGGCTCCCGGATAAACGTCATGCATGCATCTAATGCAGCGGCGGGAGATGTTGGCAATAGCGAGATTGACCACGCCCTGGGGAGGGGCAGTGATGCCCGTTTGCCTCAAGAACACTTCACCCGCTAGCTCATCCTCGTAGATCTCCTGGGTGTTGAAGGCCAGGCCGCCGGAGCTTTCACCGTCGGCTCTGGCTCCCGCCCCAACGGAGAGATAACAGTTCGGGGAGGAGATTGCGCCGGCGGACCTCGCATTCATCAGGCCCACCGCCCCCCTTCTGCTAAGGCGATGAAGATTCGGGGCCCCATTTTCGGTCAAGTCCCCGAGGCTTAGCCTATCGATGACAATGAGGATGACCTTCCTTCGCCCCTCAGCACGAGCAGGGAAGCAAGGAAAAACCAAAAAAGAGAGACCTAGGGCCGCTACTATAACCGTTATAAGAGAAGTCCAGAGGGCCTTCGTTTTGCGCAAATCACCCCTCCATGATAAACATCATCTTCGGCGAATCGGGCTATTCCTCGAGATGAGCCCCATCTATCAAAAGCTCGCAGATTCTTTCCAGGTCATCGAGGGATTTGAAGTCTATCTCGATTTTACCCTTCTTCGATGTCATGCTCACCCTCACCCTGGCAGAAAGCCTCTCCCCCAACTTTTTGGCGATGGCCTTGAAGGCCTTGGGTTGAAGTAGCCTGTGGGTTCTTGGACTCGACAATGACATCAAGCGGACGATGTTCTCGGTCTGCCTGACGGACAGCCCCTCAGCGATGATGCGCTGAGCGAGCTTCTTCTGTTTCTCTTCATCGTCCAGGGAGAGGAGCGCCCTGGCGTGACCGGAGGAAAGATCCCCGTCCCTGATGAGCTGCTTCACATCCTCGGGGAGCTGAAGGAGTCTGAGAGTATTGGCGATCACCGCGCGGCTTTTCCCCACCCGACTGGCCAGCCCCGCCTGGGTCATATCAAACTGCTCGATCAGCTTCTGGAAGGCAGCGGCCTCCTCTAGAGCATTCAAGTTCTCCCGCTGGATATTTTCGATCAGGGCTATCTCCAATGATTCTGTGTCGGTGGTTCCCCTGATTAGGGCGGGAATGGTCTTTAGGCCGGCTTCTTTGGCCGCCCGCCAGCGCCTCTCCCCGGCAATCAGCTCAAAGTCGGTTCCTCTCGGCCTGACCACGATGGGTTGAATCAGTCCAAACTCTTTCACCGAGACCACCAGATCTTCAAGGGCCTGTTGGTCAAAGTGCTTTCGTAGTTGATCTGGGCTGGGATGAATATCGTCGACCAAAATTTCTTCCACCTGTGGTGCTTCGCTTGGGCCCGGGGAGGGAATGAGGGCACCCAGGCCCTTGCCCAATCCTCTTTTAGCCACGCTTCATCACTTCCTTCGCAAAATTTTGGTAGGCCTTGGCTCCCTTGCATTGGGCATCGTAGAAGATAATCGGCTGCCCAAAGCCGGGAGCCTCGCTGAGCCTGACGGTTCGGGGAATGATCGTCTTGTAAGTCTTTTCCTGGAAAAATTTAACAACTTCCTCTACCACCTGCTGTGAAAGCTTTGTGCGAGAATCGTGCATGGTCATAAGGACCCCGGCTATCTCCAGATCGGGATTGAGATGAGTTTTAACCAACCTCACGCTCTCCAGGAGCTTGCTCAGCCCCTCCAAAGCATAGTACTCACACTGGATTGGGATGATCAATTTGTCGGCAGCGGTGAGGGCGTTAACGGTGAGCAGACCCAGGGAGGGCGGGCAGTCGATGATGATGTAATCATAGTCCTCTTTGATGGGGCCTATGGCCCTCTTGAGCTTAGATTCCCGAGAAAAGGTCGAGACGAGCTCGATCTCTGCCCCGGCCAACTGAATGGTCGCAGGAATTACAAACAAATGTTCGATATTGGTCTCCCCCACCAGTTCTTTGGCCGGCTTATCCTCGATCAAGGCATTGTAAACGCAGTGCTCGCGGTCGCTCTTGTCCAGTCCCAACCCGCTGGTGGCATTGCCCTGTGGATCGAGGTCGATGAGGAGAACCCTGCGCCCGGCGACGGCCAGACAGGCGCTCAGGTTCACGGCCGTGGTGCTCTTCCCCACGCCTCCCTTCTGGTTCACGATGGCGATCGTTCTGGACTCCCTCTTAGGGAATGGCCCTCGGAGGCAGCTGGAATTTTTCGATTTCTCCATCTTCGCCCCAAGGCATCATCGCTTATAATTAAAGCGCCAATCAGTTCTCTCGTTGTTGTGAGTTAATATTCTCTTATTATAGCCTAAATTCCTCCGT
>DNCG01000034.1 GCA_003491635.1 Actinomycetota bacterium | reverse complement strand
CCATCTGCCATCTGCCATCAGCTATCGGCTCTCTTGTTTCCTCTGTTTTTTTGCCCACACCTTTATCGGTAAACCAAATAGCTTGATGAAGCCCTTGGCCGACTCGTGAGAGAAAGCATCCGCCGCCTCATAGGTCGCCAGGGAATAATCGTAAAGAGACTTCTTCGACCTTCGCCCAACGACGATGGCGTTCCCCTTGAACAACTTCACCCGAATGGTACCACTCACACTTTCCTGGGTCTTGTCAATGAAGGCATCCAAAGCCTCCTTCAAAGGCGAATACCATTGGCCATAATAGACAACCTCAGCGTATTTCTGCTCCAAACCGGCTTTGTAATGAACCAAATCGCGCTCGAGTGTGAGAGCCTCTAGCTCTCGATGGGCGAGAGGAAGGATAATCGCCGCCGGACATTCGTATATCTCTCGCGTCTTGATTCCAACGAGCCTATTCTCAAGCATATCCACTCGGCCAATACCGTGTTTACCCCCCACCCGGTTAAGATCCAAAATAAGCTTCACAAACTCCTTCTTCTTGCCATTGATCGCCACCGGTTTCCCCGCTCGGAAATCGATCTCCATGTAATCGGGTTCGTCGGGAGCTTGAGACACATCCCGGGTCCAACTGAAAGCATCCGCCGGGGGTTCGACCCAGGGATCCTCAAGAACACCACATTCACAGCTTCGCCCCCAGAGATTTTCGTCTACACTGTAAGGGCTCTTCTTGGTGACCGGAACAGGAATGCCATGCTTCCGGGCATATTCAATGGCTCCTTCACGAGACACCCCCCACTCCCGAATCGGTGCGATGACCTCAAGGAAGGGATTGAGCGCCGCGACCGATACCTCAAAACGCACCTGGTCATTACCCTTTCCTGTACAACCATGAGCCACCGTCTTTGCTCCACTCCTTCCGGCCTGCTCAACAAGATGTTTGGCTATAAGTGGTCGAGCGAGAGCCGTTGCCAGCGGATATCTACCCTCATAAACGGCATTCGCCTTAAGCGCCGGTAAAACAAACTCCTCGGCGAATTCCTTCCGAGCATCGATCATATAAGACTCCACCGCCCCAATGGCCAGAGCCTTATCCCTCACAGCCTCAATATCAGCGGGCTGCCCCAGATTCACAACCAGAGCAATGACGTCCAAATTGTACTTCTCCTGGAGCCATTTAATGGCAACAGAGGTGTCCAAACCCCCCGAGTATGCCAGTACCACCTTTTCCTTACCCATATTCCTCCTCCGCTATTTCCCGACCATTCTTCGCAATCTCTCGCCCACAGTGCAGCCCGAATCACTATCGGCGGTGACCACCAGGATGGTGTCATCCCCCGCTATCGTTCCCAGAATCTCAACCCAACCAACCCCATCGAGGGCAGCGGCCACACCAGGGGCGGTCCCCGCCGAGCACTTTATCAAAACCAGATTATCGACATCTACTATGCTCCGGGCTAGATCCTTAATCATCCTCTCCAGATGCCCATCCTCCGGAAAACCATAATTACCCTTGGGCATCTTCTCCAATTTCAGCTCATCGATATCCCGGGAAACGGTCGCCTGGGTGACGTTGATTCCGACTTTTCTCAGCTCTCCGACCATATCCTCCTGCGTCTTGATAACTTTCCCGCGAATGATCTCGCGAATGATCTCCTGTCTCTCAGCCTTACTTCTCATCGAAATCGCCACCCGATTAGGACATCAACAGCGTTAAAAGAGCCTTCTGGGCGTGAAGCCGATTTTCAGCCTGATCGAAAATAACGCACCTCGAATCGGCCATCACATCCGCCGTTATCTCCTCTCCCCGATGAGCTGGAAGACAGTGCATAACGATGGCATCCGGCTTGGAGAGAGATAAAAGGTCTTTGTTCACCTGATAGGGTCGAAAAACAGCCAGCCTCTTCCTGCGCTCCTTTTCTTGACCCATGCTCACCCACACATCGGTATAGACGACATCCGCTTCCTTGACCGCTTCCTTTGGATCATTAGTTATCATCACCTTGTGAGTGACACCCTTCAAGTCTTCCAGAGCAAGATCCACCACCCAACTTTTGGGTTCATAGCCCGCCGGTGAAGCAATCGCTATGTTCAGCCCCACCTTAACCGCCCCGAGCAATAGGGAGTGGGCCACATTGTTCCCATCCCCCACATAGGCGAGATTGAGACCGGCCAACCGTTCCTTCTTCTCCAAAATGGTCAGCAAATCGGCCAGTGCCTGGCAGGGATGAAAGTCGTCCGACAGGCCATTTATCACCGGAACACTAGCCGCCCGGGCCAGTTCCTCGATATCACTCTGGGCAAAGGTTCGGATGATTATGGCGTCCACATAACGGGAGAGAGTCCTGCCCGTGTCCTCGATACTCTCCCCCCGTCCAAGCTGAAGATCGCCAACGCCAAGGTAGATCGAACTGGCCCCCAACTGGGCCAACCCAGTCTCGAAGGAAACCCTGGTCCTCGTGGAAGGTTTGGCAAAGATCATCGCCACAACCTTACCCTCCAGGAGTCGATGGGGACTCCCTCTTCGCTGGAGTCTCTTAAGTTCCATCGCCCTGGACAGTATCAGATAAACCTCGTCCGAGCTCAGACTCGCCAATGTCAGCAAATCTTTGCCCTTTAAAGATGACACTTAAACCTCCAATCTGGTGCCTGGTTCCTGGTGCCTGGTTAGCTTAGAGCCAATGAGTCGATAGTCATCA
>DNCG01000009.1 GCA_003491635.1 Actinomycetota bacterium | reverse complement strand
GGGACAACGTCCCTATACGGGAGTCAAGTGGTCGAGGGGTCAAGTGAAAATCTTACCTTTCGATGAACTCAAGGTAACCCTGAGGGATTCGAAGGGTTAGAAGATAAAACACCTGAATCCTAGAATCCTAGAACCCTTGAACCCTTCTATGAGCAACTCTTTTGGAGAAGAAGAGATTAATATTTGCCCACTAAAAACGGGGGAGAGCCTCATTTTTAAATCTCGAATTTTTTGGTGAGGCGGAGGATGCTAGACGACAGGATAGTCATTCGGGGGGCCCGGGAGCACAATCTCAAGAACATCGATCTCGAGCTTCCCAGGGACAGATTGATCGTGATGACGGGAATATCCGGTTCGGGTAAGTCTTCCCTGGCCATCGATACCATCTATGCTGAGGGTCAAAGGAGGTATGTCGAGTCCCTGTCCGCTTACGCCCGGCAGTTCCTGGGACAGATGGGAAAACCCGACGTCGATCATATCGAGGGGCTTTCCCCCGCCGTCTGCATCGATCAGAAATCCACCACCAAGAATCCCCGCTCGACCGTGGGAACCACAACGGAGATCTACGACTACCTTCGCCTGCTTTACGCGAGGATTGGTATTCCCCACTGTCCCGGTTGTGGGAAGGAGGTAACCCAGCAATCCTCTCAGCGGATAATAGATCAAGTTCTTAAATTGCCCCTGGGGACTGGATTCCAGATTCTGGCGCCTGTGGTGAGGGGAAGGAAAGGTGAGTATCGCGAACTCTTTGAGAGATTGAGAAAGGATGGGTACGTCCGCGTTCAGGTGGACGGGAAGGTTTATGGTTTGGACGAGGAAATCAAGCTGGATAGGGATGTCAGGCACAACATCGATGTTGTGGTCGATCGACTGGTGATGAAGGGGGGGATCAAACGTCGCCTAGCGGACTCCATCGAGACCGCTCTGGGTCTCGGGGAAGGGATTGTGGCCGTCGAGGTCATAGGCGGCGAACGCAGCAATTTCAGCACCCATTTTGCCTGTATCGACTGTGGGGTGAGCTTTGAGGAGCTCTCCCCCCGGATGTTTTCGTTCAATAGTCCCTATGGAGCCTGTCCCACCTGCGGTGGCTTGGGCAGCAAGATGGAGCCCGATCCCGGCCTCGTCGTCCCCAATTTAGATCTCACCCTGCGCGAGGGGGCCATAGCCCCCTTCTATCATACGCGGGTTAATTTTTATCATCGGATGATCCAGGCCGTTTCCGAGCAGTTCGGAATCGATATGGACACTTCCTTCAGGGATCTGGAGGATTGGCAGAAGGACATTCTTCTCTATGGAACGGGGGATGAAAGAGTATACATTCGTTACAGGAGCCTGACCGGTCGAATGAGGGCTTATTATACGACCTTTGAGGGGGTGATTCCCAACCTCGCCCGGCGGTATAGGGAGACGGAGTCGGACTATGCCAGGGAGCAGATCGAGCAGTACATGCGGGTGAGACCTTGTCCCGCCTGTGGTGGATCGCGCTTGAAGTCCCAGAGTCTGGCCGTAACGTTGGGTGGTCTCAACATCTATGAATTCTGTCAGATGTCGGCGAAGAGGGCCCGTCAATTTTTGGGCGAGCTCAAACTCGATGAGAGGCAGATGCTCATCGGTCGTCGCATTTTGAAGGAGATAAAGGAACGCCTGAGATTTTTGGTGGATGTTGGCTTGGACTATCTCACCCTAGAGAGAGCGGCGGCTACCCTCGCCGGAGGGGAGGCTCAAAGGATAAGGTTGGCCACTCAGATTGGTTCGGGGCTGGTCGGTGTCGTTTATATTCTGGACGAGCCGAGCATCGGTCTTCATCAAAGGGATAACAGACGTCTCCTCAATACCCTCAGGCGCTTGAGGGATATGGGCAACACCCTCATCGTGGTCGAGCACGATGAGGCGACCATAAGAAGCGCTGATTTCATCGTGGACATCGGTCCGGGGGCGGGGGAGCATGGTGGAGAGATCGTGGTCACGGGCACGCTCGCTGATGTTATCGACCACCCGCGCTCGGTGACGGGTAGGTATCTCAGCGGTGAGAGAAGGATAGAAGTTCCTAAATCTCGCCGCCGGCCGCGGGGAAAGTATCTGGTTGTCAAGGGAGCTAGGGAGCACAATCTCAAGAATATCGATGTTCCCATTCCCCTCGGGCTCTTTGTCTGTGTGACCGGGGTCTCTGGCTCCGGGAAGAGTTCTCTGGTGGCCGATATTCTTTACAGGGCTCTGGCCTCGAAGCTTTATAAGTCGAGGGAGTGCCCGGGTGATCACGATGCGATAGAGGGACTGGAATACATTGATAAGGTCATAAACATCGATCAATCTCCCATTGGCAGGACCCCCAGGTCGAATCCGGCTACTTATGTGAAAGTCTTTGATGACATTCGAGCGGTCTTTGCCCAGGTTCCCGAGGCTCGCGTGCGGGGTTACAGGCCCGGTCGCTTCAGTTTCAATGTCAGTGGTGGAAGGTGCGATGCCTGTCGGGGGGATGGAACCATAAAGATAGAGATGCACTTCCTTCCCGACATCTATATTCCCTGTGAGGTTTGCAAGGGCAAGCGCTATAATCGGGAGACTCTCGAGATAAAGTTCAAGGGCAAGTCCATAGCTGATGTGCTTGATATGTCGGTTGAGGAGGCTCTGCGGTTTTTCGAGAACATACCCAAAATAAGAAGACGCCTTCAAACGCTCTACGACGTCGGTCTGGGCTATATCAAACTCGGCCAGCCGGCTCCCACCCTCTCCGGTGGCGAGGCCCAGCGGGTGAAGCTGGCCGCTGAGTTGTCCAAGAGGGCCACCGGCAGGACGTTTTATATACTCGATGAACCCACAACCGGTTTGCACTTCGCTGACATCGAGAAGCTGCTCAACGTGTTGAATCGCTTGGTGGGCCAGGGTAACACTGTGCTCGTCATCGAGCATAATCTGGAAGTGATCAAGACCGCCGACCATATCATTGATTTAGGACCGGAGGGTGGAGAAGAAGGGGGCTACGTTGTGATCATCGGTACCCCCGAAGAGGTGGCGGATTACCCGGCTTCTTACACCGGTCAGTTTCTGAAGCGAGTTTTGGTTCCTCAAGTTGCGGAAGTGGCTGGAGCTGAAGGAGGTTAAAATGCCCTTGCTTTCACCGAGTGTGCTTTTTCTGTCAGGATTGCTTGTCCTCGCTGTGGTCTGTGTCCTCTCTTACTACTTCGGTCTGTGGTTCAGACGGTGTATTGTGAGTGGATTGCCTGAAGGGCGGTTCAAGAGCTTGTTCAGTCGAGATGGCCTTCTTTTTCGCCGTTATGCCAACGTGGGGCAACTGTTTCTGGATATTCTTCTTTTTTGGCTTGTTATGGGGTTAGTCGGCTACTCGGTCGTTGTGTCCAGAGGAAGCTCCCCTCTCTTTCTTGGAATATGGATAGCTTTCTTTCCCATGCTATTCCTGGTTCAGTATTTTTCCACCATTAAAGGTCGGGAAAAGAAACGACGGTGACCAAGAAGACGATCGTCGAACAGCTCAAGATGGTGCCAGATAAGACCGGGGTCTACATCTTCAAAGATGAGCGGGGCAACATTCTTTACATTGGGAAGGCCCGTTCTCTTAAGAAGAGGATTCGTTCTTATTTTCGGACTCCTGCGACGCTGGTGCCCTCTCACAAAATGCGTGTTGTGGCCGAAAGGATCGCCGATTTTGATTTCTATGTCACCGACGGCGAGGTGGAAGCCCTCATCCTGGAGTGCAATTTGATCAAAAAGCATCGCCCCGATTTTAACGTGAATCTGAGGGACGATAAAAGTTACCCCTCTCTGGCGGTAGTTTTGGAGGATGAGTTTCCCAGGGTGCTGGTCACCCGAAGATTGAACATCAAGAGGGCGCGCTATTTTGGTCCATACACAAAGGCCCACGCCATAAGGGAAACCCTCGATACCTTGAGGCGGGTCTTTCCCCTCCGCACCTGCTCCGATTCGAAGATGGCGCGGGCGAGAGCGAGTGGTTCACCCTGCCTGGACTATCACATAAAGAGATGCCTAGGTCCCTGTATGGGTAAGGTCTCACCCGGGGAGTATCGAGGGATGATCGAGCAGGTCTGTCTCTTTCTGGAGGGGAAGCAGGAAAAGGTAGTAAAAAAGCTCGAGAGAGAGATGAGGGAAGCCGCCGAGAAGTTTGAGTTCGAGAAGGCTGCTCGTTTGAGGAACAGGATTCAGGCCGCCCGCCATGTTCTGGAGAAGCAGAAGATGATGCTTTCCTCTTCGGAGGATCTGGATGTGATTGCCCTGGTGCTTGGAGAGGAGATGGCCTGCGTGCAGATCTTCTTTGTTCGGGGAGGAAAGATACTCGGTAGCGAGAGTTTTATTCTGGAAAGGAAAAGGGCGGATGAGGAAGAGTTACTTTCCTCCTTCGTTAAACAGTTTTATCTCAGGGCGACCCTGATTCCGCACCTGATTCTTTTGGAGAGGGAGATAGGAGATAAGGAGCTCATCGAGAACTGGCTTAGCCAAAGGCGGGGTAAAAAGGTTGAGATCAAGGTTCCCAGGAGGGGGGAGAAGAGAAGACTAGTCCAGTTAGCCCGGGAGAATGCCTGTCACACCTTTGAGTTGCTCAAGGTAAAGAGGCGGTTTGAGCGCGAGAGGGCATTGAAAGCCCTGGCGGAGTTGAAGGAGGAGCTCGGTCTTCCCTCGTTGCCTTACAGGATAGAGTGTTTTGATATCTCTTCCATCAAAGGCGAGGAATCGGTTGGTTCGATGATAGTTTTCGAGAATGGCAAGCCCAGGAACAAGGACTATCGGCGGTTCAGAATAAAGTGGGTGGAGGGTCAGGATGACTTTGCGATGATGAGAGAGGTTTTGAAGAGGAGATTTGCTCGATTTTTGGAGGAGAGAGGTCAGCCTAGGAGCAAATTTGGTCTGCGGCCCGATCTTGTGATTGTCGATGGGGGCAAGGCCCAGC
>DNCG01000027.1 GCA_003491635.1 Actinomycetota bacterium | reverse complement strand
GTTTGCCATGAATGAAACCTACCCTGAGATCGGGAAAGATCTCATTTTGAAGGCGCGTCGCTTCCTCCATAACCGCCCTTGTCTGAATCTTGTCAGACTCCTCTATGAGGGGACAGATGATGTAAGCCTGCCTGCCCTGTTCGATCTCGCTCCTTATCTTCTCATAGGCCCATCGATGGTGATCCTTGTCGCAGACGAAGGTCTCGACGTGCTCCGTCAAATTTCTCCCGCCGGGTAACTCCCGAATGATGGAGATATCCAAGTCGCCATAGAGGGTCAAGGAGAGGGTCCTGGGAATGGGAGTGGCGGTCATGACGAGGACATCCGGTTGCTGTCCTGCCCCGCCGATGGCGGGGCGATCTTCCGACGATACCGAGGAGTACCCCTTCTCCTTGAGATTCACCCTCTGTCTAACACCAAATCTGTGCTGCTCATCGATCACGACCACACCGAGCTTTTTGAACTCGACCTCATCCTGTATCAGGGCGTGCGTGCCCACGACGATATCCACATTACCATCCCGGATATCCCTCTGAATCTCTCTTTTTTCGCCGGCCACCAGACTACCGGTGAGCAGGGCGAAATTGACGTCCAGACCCTGCAGGAAAGTTCCCATCTTCCAAAAATGTTGCTCGGCTAAAACCTCGGTGGGGGCCATAATTGCCCCCTGATACCCACCCTGGACACCGATGAGTAGAGCAGCCAATGCAACGACCGTTTTCCCCGATCCCACCTCGCCCTGCAACAAGCGATTCGTGGGGTGAGGAGCCTCCATGTCCTTCCGTATTTCGGCAATCACCCTTTTCTGGTCGGAGGTCAACTCGAAGGGTAATGAACGATAGAAGCACTCCAAGAGATCCCCCGACCCCCGATGCCTGATGCCGCGTGTATCCAGCTCCAGGCGCCTCTTGCGAATTGCCAACCCCAGTTGCATCAAGAACAACTCCTCGAAAAGAAATCTCTTCCTGGCCCTTTTGCACGACACCTCGCTACCGGGGAAATGAATCTCCCTAAAAGAAAGAGAGCGGGAGAGGAAATCACGCTTGGCCCTCAGATGAACGGGTAGAGGGTCGGGTAAATCGGCGCAGGAATCCACCAAACTCTTGATGATCCTTCTCAGTCTAGCTGAAGAGAGCTTCTGGGTGGCCGGATGGAGGGGAACAATGCGGCTGGTATGAACTGTATCCCTTCCCAGATCAGTCTTCTCATCTATCACTTCAAAGAGAGGATTCTCCATCTGGAGTCTGCCGTACCGAAAAAAAACTTTCCCGCTGAAAGCGACGGTTGTCCCCTCCCCGAGCCTGTCGGCAATAAAATCTTGATTGAACCAGATCCCGTAAAGGTAGCCCGTCCCGTCATAGATCCCGATATTCAATACGCGGATGCCCTTGCGACTTCTAAACTTCTTGACCTGCCGGACCATCCCCACCACCGTGGCTTCTTCTCCCTCTCGAAGCTGAGAAATCTTTCTTATCCTTCCCAGATCCAGGTAGCGGTGGGGGAAATGATAGAGCAAATCCTCAACCGTCTCTATGTCCAGGCGCTTAAGATGCCTGGCTGTGGTGGAGCCAACGTATTTGAGAGATTGAACCGGCGAGCTCAAGAAGGACTGACAATCCGCCCGCCTGCGCTTCGGGAGGTCAACCCCACCCCGCCAACAGCGGGGGGGACGATTCGAAAGGCTAAAATCCGCCGGTCGCCCAAAGAGTCCATCCTTCGGCGAGCCACATCTGTCGGTGGACATGAGCGTCACCCGCTACTCCTCATGGAACATTATGGCAAAGGAGTCGGGGCCGGTATAGGTTCCGATGACCGCTCCGACCTCCGACTCGATGAGGATACTGGGCTTGATGCCGGCTTCTTCAATCATTTTCTTCAGACGAACAATCGCAGCTGGATAGTCCGCGTGAGCCAATCCTAAATGCAGGAGCCCACCACCGCCGATATTTTGCTTCAAGAAGGCCACCATCTCCTCGTAGACCCTTCTGGTGCCCTTAATCTTCTTATACGGGATAACGATCCCATCCTGCAGAGTTAAGAGCGGCTTGATGTTCAATAACGAACCCACCAGGGCCTGAGCCTTGCCGATTCTTCCCCCCATCTCCAGATACTTGAGGGTGCCCACAGTGAACAGTATCTTGACCCTCCCCGAGATATCCCAGGCTAGATCGGCGATCTCCTTTCCATCGGCCCCGCCATCCCTGGCTTCAACGAGTGCGTCCAACACCATACCGGTTCCTAAGGAGGCCAGCTTGGTATCGACTATCGTAACGGGAACATCCACCTCCTGACTGGCTATCTCAGCCGACTGTACCGTCCCGCTCAACTTAGAGGATAAGTGAACGGAGACGATGTGCTCATGCTGGGAAGCCAGTTTGCGATAAGTTTCGGCAAAGTCGGCCACCGATGGTTGGGAAGTCTTTGGGAGGATGGAGGAGCTCCGCAATCTTTGATAAAACCGGGAGGGGGGCATTTCAATCCAATCTTTATGGCTCTCCTCCCCGAATCTGACCACCAGCGGAACCATAAAAACTTCATGCCCCTCGTAGTAGGAGAGAGGCAAATCCGCCGTACTATCCGTAACTATGGCCACCTTTTTCACAGAATCCCCCTTTCAACTCCTTACTCCAC